>DOHD01000177.1:4100-5837 GCA_003535455.1 Acidimicrobium sp. | reverse complement strand
GGCACGGTTTGTGACATCACGAGATACGGCAACAACCCGCGCTGCACAACCTTGTATCGCGACATCAACACCGCAAGACCGACGCCAATCGTTGTGCCCATGAAAAAACCGACGAGCGAAAGTCGCAACGAGAACAACGTGCCCGACAAAACGACCGACCAAATTTTCGTGTCAGATCCGCGAACTTCAGGCCTGTTATAACGACTGAGCATGTCCCAGACGTGTGGCATCGCTGTGTTGTTTGCTCTTGGCAAAATGCTGACGCCAAAAAGTTTGCCACCGTCTTGTGGACCGACGATTTTGTAAATCTCCCAAAGGGCAACCACCGAAGCGATGGCCATTACAAACATTGAACTGCGATACGCGATTCGGCGCATCAACATGTCTAATTCGTGGCCTGAGTCAGCGCCGCGATCTCGGGCAAAATATGTTTGCCATAGGCCTCAAGAGTTTGCTCTTTGCCGTCGTGCTGCAAATAAATCGAGAACTGGTCGACGCCCAATTTCTTGAGCTCTTTCAGCCGCGCAATGTGATTTTCAACTTTGCCCAAAATACAAAAACGATCGACGATCGAATCGGGCACAAATGTTGTATGCGTGTTGCCCGCCTGACCGTGCTGTTTATAGTCGTAGCCTTCACGACCTTTGATGTAGTCGGTCAATGCTTTAGGCACAGCGCTCGATTCGCCATACCGCGCCACGATGTCGGCAACATGGTTGCCGACCATTCCACCGAACCAACGGCACTGTTCACGCATGTGCGCGATGTCATCGCCGACATACGCTGGCGCTGCAACACAAATTTTCACCGAGTTCGGGTCTCGACCCGCATCACGAGCGGCTTTACGTACCGCATCGATTGTCCATGCGGCAATATCTATGTCGGCGAGTTGCAAAATAAAACCATCACCGACTTCGCCCGTCAACTTCAATGCCTTCGGACCGTATGCGGCGACCCAAACTTCACACTTGCTCTTCGACGCCCACTCGAATTTAATCTTCGACCCGTTGTAGTCAACCTCGCGACCGTTTGAGAGTTTGCGAATTACATCGATGCTCTCGCGCAATGTCGCCAAAGTCGTCGGCTTGCCGTTTGTTACCCGCACCGCCGAATCGCCACGACCAATGCCGCAAATTGTTCGGTTGCCATACATTTCGTTGAGCGTGGCAAACAAACTCGCGGTTACCGTCCAGTCGCGGGTGGCCGGGTTGGTGACCATCGGCCCGACGATTACATTTTTTGTCTCGGCAAGAATCTGGCTATATATAACGAATGGTTCTTCCCACAAAATGTGACTGTCAAATGTCCAGACGTGCGAGAAACCATGGCTATCGGCTTTGCGTGCGAGATCAATCACCTGACGCGCAGGCGGAGTGGTCTGCAATACGACGCCGATATCCATCGTCTACCTGTTCTGCGGAAAGCCGAGATCAACTTGCGATGTGCGCGGGTCTGGCCATCGTGACGTCACGACCTTGCCACGCGTAAAGAAGTTGATGCCCTCGGGGCCGTACATGTGCTGGTCGCCGAACAAACTCGCCTTCCAACCACCGAACGAGTAATACGAAACAGGCACCGGAATCGGCACATTCACGCCAACCATGCCGACGTTGACTTCGTATTGAAACTGACGTGCCACACCGCCATCGCGAGTGAAAATTGCAGTTCCGTTGCCGAACTGGTTGTCGTTGATCGCTTTCAAACCTTCGTCATAACTCTTGACGCGCATCACGGTCA
>DOHD01000177.1:1333-4091 GCA_003535455.1 Acidimicrobium sp. | reverse complement strand
AAGAAACCTTCGTCTTTGGCTTTGTCGGTGCCGTCGAGCACGACCTTCGCGCCTTCTTTGGCTGCGTTCGTTACATAACTTGCAACCTTGTCGCGATGCTCACGACTGATTAACGGACCCATTTCACTCGCAGGGTCAGAACCCGCGCCAACTTTAATATTCGGCACACGTGATTTAATTTTCTCGACCAACGCATCAGCCACTGTGTCGACTGCAAGCACGACCGAAACGGCCATGCAACGCTCGCCTGCTGAACCATAGGCAGCGCTCACCGCTGCATCTGCGGCCATCTCAAGATCGGCGTCGGGCAAGACCAACATGTGATTCTTTGCTCCACCGAGTGCCTGCACCCGCTTGCCATTCTTCGTGCCCGTTTCATAAACATATTTTGCGATCGGCGTAGAGCCAACAAAACTTAGTGCCGCCACATCTGGGTGTTCGAGCAATCGGTCTACGGCAACTTTGTCGCCGTGCAAAACGTTGTAGACACCGTCGGGCAAACCTGCTTGACGAAGCAAATCAGCAACGAACATCGACGCTGATGGGTCTTTCTCGCTCGGCTTCAACACGAATGTATTGCCACACATGATCGCATTGGCGAACATCCACATTGGCACCATCGCCGGAAAGTTGAACGGAGTGATGCCGGCAACAACACCAAGCGGTTGGCGAATCGAATAAACATCGACGCCGGTCGAAGCCTGCTCTGAATATCCACCTTTGAGCAGAGCCGGCACACCGCAGGCGAACTCGATGTTTTCAAGGCCACGAGCAACTTCACCGAGCGCATCGCTCGGCACTTTGCCGTGTTCTTGGGTCAGTAGCGACGCGATTTCTTTTCGATTCGCATCGACCAATTCGCGCATACGAAACATGATTTCGGCACGACGCGACAAGTTCGTCGCGCGCCACGCCGGAAACGCCGCCTTGGCAGCGGCAACAACCGCGTCAACATCGGCAATGTTTGCAAGATCAACTTCTGACTCTTGCTTGCCCGTTGCAGGATTAAAAACCTTTCCGGTCTTGCCCGATGTGCCAGTCACAACTTTGTTGTTAACCCAATGACTAATGCGATTCATAATTACTTTTTCTCCTGTTTTTGTTGTTGCGAATTAATTCAGATACTGGCAAAGGCCGCGCTTTATGAACTTGCCGTGGCCTTTTCGTCCGAGATACTTGTCGTTTTCGATAACGATCATTCCGCGCGAGAGCACGGTATCAACNNATTTTTGTTTTCTTGTTCGGGTCCCACACCAAAATGTCGGCGTCAGAACCGGGCGCGATGATGCCCTTCTGCGGATACATGCCGAACATTCGTGCCGGTGTCGTGCAACATGTTTCGACCCATCGTTCGAGCGTCAACTCGCCGAGCACAACACCCTGATAAATCAGTTCCATGCGGTGCTCGACGCCACCCATACCGTTCGGAATTTTCGAGAAGTTTCCGAGCCCAAGTTCTTTTTGATCTTTGTAACAGAACGGGCAATGGTCGGTCGATACCACGGCGAGTTCATTCATGCGCAAGCCCTTCCACAAATCACCGTGATGATCGTGCTTGTCGTGTTTGCTGCGAATCGGTGGCGAGCAAACAAATTTCGCACCCTCGAAACCCGGTCGCGCCAGGTGGTCTTCAAGCGTCATATATAGGTATTGCGGACAAGTTTCGCCGAACACGTTCAAACCCTCGTGACGCGCTTCGGCCAGTGCATTCAACGCTTCAGACGCCGACATGTGAACTATGTATAAAGGTACGTTGCCCGCGACTTTCGACAGCACGATCGCGCGATTGGTCGCTTCGCCTTCGAACAAACTCGGTCGCGAATAAGAGTGATACTTCGGGTCGGTTTCACCGCGCGCGATGTGTTGTTGAACAAGAACATCGATCGCGATGCCGTTCTCGGCGTGCATCATGATCGTTGCGCCATTTTCGCTTGCGGTCTGCATCGCTCGCAAGATCTGACCATCGTCGCTGTAGAAAACGCCGGGGTATGCCATGAACAACTTGAAACTTGTTACGCCTTCATGGTCGACGAGATATGTCATGTCTTTCAACGACTGTTCGTCGACGCCACCGATTATTTGGTGAAACGCATAGTCAACCGCACAATTGCCGCCTGCTTTGCGGTGCCATTCGGCGAGACCTTCATGAACATTTTCGCCGTAGCGCTGCAACGCCATATCGACGATCGTCGTCACGCCACCCCACGCGGCAGCAATCGTGCCTGTTTCAAATGTGTCGACGGCTGCAGTGCCGCCAAACGGCAACTCCATGTGGGTGTGCACGTCGATGCCACCAGGCACAACGTATTTGCCGGTTGCGTCGACAACTTTGTCGGCAGCAATATTTAGTGACTCGGCTTTACCGCGTTCGAGCAGGGCGAGAATCTTCTCGCCCTCGATCAACACATCAACTTCATGTCGACCGGTCGGGCTGACAACGGTTCCGTTTTTAATTAGTGTGCGTGTCATTTTTCCTCCCTGCTCTATGTACTTTTAAAACTGTTTACCGCTCTACTAGTTCGTCGTATGCATCTGGGCGACGGTCGCGATAAAACGCCCAGCGATCTCTCACCATCTTGATCTTGTCCATGTCAAGATCGCGCACGATCAGTTCTGGTTTGTGTGGGTCACCTTGATTGCCGACAAACTTGCCTTCGGGGTCGACGAAATAGCTCTGACCATAGAAATCGTCGTCGCCAAGTGGCTCGATGCCGACACGGTTGATCGCGCCGACGTAATAAATGTTGGCAACCGCTGC
>DOHD01000177.1:0-1307 GCA_003535455.1 Acidimicrobium sp. | reverse complement strand
GACGGATTAAACACAATTTCCGCGCCGTTCAACCCGAGTGCACGCCACCCTTCCGGAAAGTGACGGTCGTAGCAAATGTAAACGCCGACTTTGCCAACTGCCGTGTCGAACACCGGGTATCCGCCGGTGCCTGGTGTGAAGTAATACTTCTCCCAAAAACCTTTCACCTGCGGAATATGTTGCTTGCGATATTTGCCGAGATATTTTCCGTCGGCGTCGATCACCGCGGCGGTGTTGTAATACAAACCTGGTTGCACGATTTCATACATCGGCAAGACGAGCACCATACCGAGTTCTCTTGCGAGCGCCTGAAAGCGCTTGGTCGTTGGTCCATCAGGAATCGGCTCGGTGTACGAGTAATACTCTGGCTCTTGCACCTGGCAGAAGTACGGGCCGTAGAACAATTCTTGAAAGCACATCACTTGTGCGCCTTGCTTTGCGGCTTCACGGGCTTGAGCCTCGTGTTTGTCGATCATCGTGCCTTTGTCGCCGGTCCAATCGGTCTGCAATAACGCCGCGCGCACTGTGCGTGCCATGATTTCTCCCCTTAAATTTTTGCTATTTACTCTCCAAACTATCAGTCAATACGCCCTCAACATAAGCCCGAATCTTCGTATTGCCGTAATCATGCACCATCAACTGATCCCGTATCCAACCGCTATCGCGTTCCCACTGTTCATCACTCACATTCAACAAATAATCCAAGATTCGACCGATCTCTTCTTCACTCGGATCATTCGTCCAAAACGGCCCCTTCTCCCCAAACTCCAACGGCTTCCCAAACCGATCTGTGTTGCGAAACTTCTCCTGAAATGATGCAAAACCAACTCGTAATCTCAGAGCTAATGCCTCATAACCAAAAGTGCTTTGATCAACCAAGAAAACTGATGAGTGCAATAGTCGCAAATACGAAGAATCTCTTGCTGATCGTTTCTGAAAGTCGAATTCGAGGCAACTAAAAACTTTTCTGTAAAACTGCAACTCAAGTTCGGCTCCAAGGTCCGAAGTTTGCGAGCCGACTACATTTAAAGTCAAATTTCGATTAACCAAACAACTCGCAAAAGTTTCTAATTCGTGCGATCCCTGATCACGATCGGATCTCTTAGGTCGAAAAATTGAAACCAAAGAAACAGTTTTTTTGGTTTTTGAATCAGGTGTTGGCTTCGGAAAAAAATTTAAGTTAAGACTGCCAATTGGAATAAAAGTTGCTTTGATATCTGATCGAAACGCGTTTCGTGATGCCTCCCCAACTGAAAAGAAACAATCAACATTCGCGTTGCCATACGAACCAATCTTGCCCGTTTCCC
>DOHD01000126.1:4891-5082 GCA_003535455.1 Acidimicrobium sp. | reverse complement strand
GTGATGCCGATGTTGCATTTGCCCGGGCTGATGATGCCAGGACAATTCGGCCCGAGCAAGCGAGTCTTCGGAAAATCGCGTTGCAATGTTGCAAACACTCGCGCTTCATCTTGGGCAGGCACCCCTTCGGTGATGCACACGACAAAACCAATGCCTGCGCGCGCCGCTTCAAGAATCGCAGCCGGCGCCGC
>DOHD01000126.1:3591-4881 GCA_003535455.1 Acidimicrobium sp. | reverse complement strand
CACCGCGATGAACGATGCGTTTGCGCCGGTGGCTGCAACTGCGCTTTCGACGGTGTCAAAAACCGGGATTCCCTCAACATCTTGACCCGCTTTACCAGGGGTAACGCCGGCAACAACTTGGGTTCCATAGTCGCGATTGCGCAAACCGTGAAAGCGACCTTGACCGCCGGTCAAACCCTGCACGAGTACTTTTGTTTTCTCGTTGACAAAAATCGCCATGTTATTTCTTTCCTGCAATCTCTACTGCGCTACGTGCCGCTTCGAGCATCGTTGGTCGCGAAATCAGTTGCGACTCGGCGATGCCGGCAGCGGCAATAATCGCCCTACCTTCAGTGGCGTTGGTGCCGTCGAGGCGAATGACTATCGGTGCACGAAGCTTCACGCGCTTCATCGCTTCGACAATGCCTCTGGCTACTTCGTCACCGCGAGTAATGCCACCAAATATGTTGATAAAGATGCTTTTAACTTTTGTATCTGAATTGATCACTTCAAGTGCCGCGGTCATCAACTCGGCGTTTGCGCCACCGCCGATATCCAAAAAATTTGCGGCCTTGCCACCGACCTGATTAACGACGTCAAGAGTGCTCATCGCCAAGCCCGCACCATTGGCGATGATGCCAACTGTGCCATCAAGACCGATGTATTGCAGGTTCTTTTCGCGCGCAAGCTTTTCGCGGTCGTCTAGTTCTTCGGTTGCACGATATTCATCCCATTCAGGGTGACGAAACGCCGCGTTGTCGTCAAGCGTGACTTTGGCATCGAGCGCGTGCACATCACCGTTTGGCTTCAAGATCAACGGATTAATTTCTGCCAAGTCGCAATCACCTTTCGTGAAACATTCGTAAAGTTTCACCAGCATCTTGGCCACACCATCTTGGGCTTTTTCTGAAATGCGTGCATCAACCACTGCTCGTTTTGCGGCGTCAAGGCTCAAACCTTCGACGGGGTTGACATGCAACTTGACGATCGCAGTAGGGTCGACAACTGCAACATGTTCGATTTCGACGCCGCCCTGTGCCGACAACATCAACAAGTGACGCTTGGCTGAACGATCGAGAGTGAACGACGCGTAATACTCTTCGGCGATGTCAGAGGCATGCTCGACCCAAACGCGCTTGACGATGTGACCTTTGATATCCATGCCGAGAATATTTTTCGCATGCAACCGAACTTCGTCGGCATTGTTAGCCAGCTTGATGCCACCCGCTTTGCCACGACCGCCAACTTGCACCTGTGCTTTGATAACAACGGGATACTTCGCCGCCTCGGCCTGCGCAACGGCTTGGTCAA
>DOHD01000126.1:0-3569 GCA_003535455.1 Acidimicrobium sp. | reverse complement strand
ATACTCAAAAAGATCCACTTAACTTCCTTTGTTCAGTTTTCTTCGCGCGAATCGAGAGCCAACTCTAACCATTTGGCAATATCACCGAGCGACGAACCCGGACCAAAAATTTCACCGACACCTTGTTGTTTGAGCGTGACTATGTCATCTTCAGGTATCACCCCGCCCCCAAAAATCAAAATCTCACCAAGTTTGCGACTGCGCAATTCTTCCATCACTCGCGGAAACAACGTCAGGTGAGCCCCCGACAACAACGACAAACCCACTGCGTCGGCATCCTCTTGCAGCACCGTCTCGGCGATTTGCTCGGGTGTCTGGTGCAGACCCGTATATATGACCTCAAAACCGTGGTCGCGCAAGGCACGGGTGATCGTTTTGGCCCCGCGGTCGTGACCGTCAAGGCCAGGTTTGGCAACAACTACGCGATAATTTCGTTTCACAACTCAATAACCTTACGACATGCGCCGTATCGAATTCACATCGCCGTTGGGTCGCGCCGTTGCGCCCGTAGTCGGGGGCATTCTGGGTTTCGCTGTGTTGTTCGGTGTGACTTGGATATTTGCCAGCATGGCCACAGACAACCGCGAACGAAACCCCGAGACGGTCGCGAAAACTTTCGAAATTGGTCGAGTCGACGATGTCGCGAAACTTGTTGGCGAAGGTGGTCCGATTCTTTATCCAGACTTGCGCGACGCAACCGGCAAGCGCTCAATAGTCATTGATCACACGGGTGACGACCCTGCCAAAGGTTGGCAGGTTTACTATGCCTACCCCGCCGACCGCGACGAATCTTGTCTGGTCGAGCACATTGCCAACTCACGCAACTTCAAAGATTGCGAAGGTCGCACGCTCGGCGTCGAGCAACTGCAACTGCCCCTCGATGTTCGACCAATCGTCGAAAATATGCGCACGCTGTTAATTGATTTGCGCGCCGACTGAAAAGCTCTGACGCGCTAGTTAATTTTTTTGAGTGGCGCCCATGCCATCGCCAAATGTTTTTTGCCGTGATTCACGAATTCGATAGTCGCTTCGGCTGATTCGCCAGAACCGCGAATGTTGACGATTACACCCTCGCCAAACGACGGGTGCTCGACGTCATCGCCAACTTTCAGACCCGAGTTCGCGCCGGTCAAATCGCCAACCGCATCGCCATCACGGCGATATTTCGGCACCGTCGCCCGAGTCCATTCAATTTTTTTGCCGGTGCCTTGATCGGGTCGCGGACGATAACTGCCTCGACCCTCATCGGCGCCAGAATCTGTGCTGCCCTCGCGTTGCAACAATTCGCCGGGTATCTCATCCAAGAAACGTGACGGCGGGTTGTACTGAGTAGAGCCGTATAAATTTCGACTCCAGGCGTGCGACAAAGACAATTTTTGTTTCGCTCGAGTTATGCCGACATAAGCCAAGCGACGTTCTTCTTCGAGTTCGTTCTGGTCGACCAGCGCGCGACTGTGCGGAAAGATGCCTTCTTCCATGCCGACTATAAACACGGCCTCGAATTCGAGACCCTTTGCCGAATGCAATGTCATCAGCGTGACATGGTTGTCAGAGTCAAGTTGATCGGTGTCTGCAACTAGGGCGACCTGTTCTAAAAATTCGTCGACTTGCGTGAATTCGTTCGCACTGCCGATTAGTTCGGCCAAGTTTTCGTAACGACCATCTGATTCGACAGTGCCTTCGGCCCGCAGTTCACTCAAGTATCCGCTTGCTTCAAGTGCATGGCGCAACACGGGCCCTGGCCCTTGCCCAAGTCGAGACTCAAGATCATCGATCAAAGCGACGAAACTAGCGATGCCTTTTGCCGCTGCGCCGCCAATGCCGGCGTCGGCCGTGCGACGCAATGCAAGTGCAAATGCAATCTGTTCTTTGTTCGCATATGCATCGAGGCGATCAACAGTTGTGTCGCCGATGCCGCGCTTGGGCACATTTAATATGCGTTTCAGGCTGACCTCGTCGAGCGGGTTCGCCGCGCAACGAATATATGCCAGGGCATCTTTGATTTCACGGCGATCATAGAAGCGGGTGCCCCCGATTACTTTGTAGGGCACGCCTGCTTGCATCAAGCTCTCTTCTAAAATTCGGCTTTGCGCGTTGGTGCGATAGAAAATAGCCATCTCGCGCCACTCGTGCTCGTGACTCTTTTTCAATTTTGTCAATTGCGAAATCACCCAATTTGATTCGTGATATTCATCGTCGGCGTAAAACCGCACGACCCGATCGCCCTTGCCAAGTTCTGTCCACAACTCTTTGGGTTTTCGCTCGGCATTGTTGGTGATCACTGCGTTGGCTGCATCGAGAATCGTCTGCGTGCTTCGATAGTTCTGCGCCAGCACAACAACCGTCACCTCAGGAAACGCCGTTTCAAATTGCAAGATATTTCTAAAATCGGCGCCGCGAAACCGATACACAGACTGGTCAGTATCGCCAACCACGCAGACATTGTGATGCGCCGCTGCCAACATCATCACGATTTCGTTTTGCGCAATGTTCGTGTCTTGATATTCGTCGATCAAAATGTGTTCGAAGCGTTGTTGATATTGCGCCAACACGTCTTTGTGCTCGCGAAAAAGTTTCACGGTGTTGATCAACAGATCATCGAAGTCCATCGCGCCGGCTTTCAACAATCGCGATTGATACTCGCGAAAAATTTCTGCGTGTTTCGTGTCGAACACATTGTCGGCGTTCAACAGCGCCTGTTCTGGCGAGATCAATTCGTTCTTCCACAAACTGATGCGGGCGTGCACACCGCGCGCCGGAAATCGCTTGGCGTCTAATCCGCGATCACGAATGACATAGCCAACAAGGCGCTGTGCGTCTGACTGATCGTAAATCGAAAATGTCTTCGGGTAGCCAATCTGCTCGGCTTGCATCCGCAAAATTCGCACGCATGCGGCGTGAAAAGTGCTCACCCACATGCGCTCGGCGACCTTGCCGACGAGCGCCTCGACCCTCTCGCGCATCTCGCCAGCAGCCTTGTTGGTGAAAGTGATCGCCAGAATGCGCATCGGGTGCGTGCCTTGGTTGATCAGATGCGCGACGCGGTGGGTCAACACACGCGTCTTGCCCGAACCCGCCCCCGCAACGACGAGTAGCGGCCCACTCGGGTGCAGCACCGCGTCTTGCTGGTCAGGGTTGAGCGAGGCTATATCTAATGACTTTTGCTCTGACACCACCCCTGCAGACTAGGCGCACCGTATGCGACTATTACGGCGCATTGTCGGGCAGAATCTTGATTCGTGGTCGCACAGAAAAAACTAATTATTTTGCTTCCGCCGTCTGAGGGAAAATCGCCGTCGGGCACCACCGGCACAAAGTTCGCCGAGTCAAGTGGTGTTTTCGGCAAGTCACTTGGAAAACAACGCGCGGGTGTCATCGCGGCGTTAAGCAATGCGCGTGGTGGCTCGGCAAAACTACTTGGTGTTTCGGGCGCGCATCTTGCACGCGCACAACAAGCAAACATCGCAGTGCGTGGCGCCAAAACTTTGCCCGCTGCGCAACGCTACACCGGCGTCGTTTGGGATCATCTTGATCTCGCCTCGCTGCCTCTCGCGCTGCAAAAAATTGCC
>DOHD01000102.1:771-5745 GCA_003535455.1 Acidimicrobium sp. | reverse complement strand
AACCGCAGAAAAGTTGGGCGTGTAAACATGTCTCGCCACGTAATACTCGGGGCCGGCCCTGTTGCTCATGCAATCGTCGCTTCGCTCACTCAGCGCGGAATAGAAGTTGATGTTGTAAGCCGAAGTGGCACAAAAATTGATGGTGCACGAACCGTAACCGCCAACGTGCTCGATACCGAAAATTTAAAGTCAGTTATCTCAGGTTGCGACGCGGTGTACCAAGCGTCTCAGCCCGGGTATCACCGATGGCCACAAGAATTTCCAACAATGCAAGACAGTGTCGTGCGAGCAGTTCGAGGTAGCAATGCTGTTCTCGTGAGCGTCGAAAACTTGTACGGATACGGTCCTGTTGCAAAGCCACTAACCGAATCTCTCCCGCTCATCGCCACCACTCGTAAAGGTAAGACACGAGCCGACATGTGGCGATCGCTCGAAGCCGAACACAAAGCAGGGCGATTGAAAGTAACGGCTGGTCGTGCATCTGACTTCTTTGGTCTGCATGTCGAAGGATCTTGCGTCGGTGATCGTTTTTTCAAATCACTTCTTCGCGGGAAGAAAGCCGAGATGTTCGGCAACCCCGACGCGCTTCACTCATACACCTATGTCACAGATTTTGGTGAAGCACTCGTGCGCCTAGCACTCGACGAGCGATCGCTTGGTCGTGCTTGGCACGTACCAAACGCGCCAACTGTAAGCACTCGCAAATTTTTGAAATTGGCGGCGTCAATTGCAGGGGTCGAAGCAAAGCATGTGACTCGCAGTCGCCTTCAACTTCGCTTGGCTGGTGTTTTCATTCCTCCAGCGAGAGAATCGATTGAAATGCTTTACGAATTCGAAGAAGATTTTGTCGTCGATCACTCGGCATATGCGGCCGTGTTCGGCGACCACGCAACTCCACTGAATGATTCACTAGCCGCGACAATCGATTGGTGGCGCAGCAATCCTGCAATTTAGTACTTCGGCACCTGTGCGCCGACGTCCCAAAAGTGAAGCGATTCTTAGCGCAGGTACGTTCCAACAAGGAGACCTAATCGGCGCTTCAGTTAGTCGCGCTTTGTGGTCCGATGGAGGACCGTGTCGACAGGTTCAGTTCTATTCCGTTGAGGACCTCTTGGTAAGCGATCTGGTCTGCCCCGGCTTCAGGTCTGACCGAAGCGATGTGCCGAACACTGTGCAAATTCCTACTTCGAAACCTCATTACACCCGACTCTGTTAGCGAAGCGTTTTTAGTTCCGCTTAAGGTCGGTGACCACACCACCACTGACGCGCACCAGTTCATTCGGTGCAATCGCAAAGTTGTCGTTCCACGTTCCTGCAGCCGCCCACACTTCGTCGTACTGCAGCAAGTCCGGGTCAACGAATACACGGAGTTGAGTGCTGTGACCGAACGGTGGCACGCCACCGTTGGTTTATGAAACCTGTTATCGCGTCACAATCATCTCGCAGTTACGTCACAAGCCTTCAATAAAGACCAAACTTGAGAAATCGGTCAGTTCGTTGATTCGCAGACTCTTGTAGGGCTCATAATCTGCGGACTTGTACCAGGCTTCGGCAACTTCCATGCTTGGGAAGCGAAGTACAGCTGCCCAATTACCCTCGAACGATCCTTCCTTGGTATTTGGAGTCATTGACCCAGCGATCATTTCAATATTCCATGCATTCAGTATCGGCATCACATGTTGCACATAACGCTCCATGAAGTCGCTCGGATTCTTCATATTTATTTGGACCATGCCATAGGCGGGCTTTGTCTCTTCACTCATCAACAGCTCCATTTCGAGGTGAACTAACTTGCGTTTCGCAATTTAACAGGCTAACTTGTGAAATGCAAGTTAATACTTTCCATCAAACGATGCCTGACAACAGCACCAACTTTTAGGAGATACATGTATGAATGAACGAGTACTTCTCACTGGAATTAGTGGGTACATCGGACAGCACTGCGCATCTGAGCTGTTGAATCAAGGTTTCCACGTAGTGGGTACCGTCCGTTCGTTATCAAAGGTCGACGCGACTCGATCAGCCATTGGCGCGGTCGCTCCTGTCGACAAACTGTCCTTTGTAGAAGCAGACCTTCTCTCCGAAGCGGGGTGGGACAAGGCAATGCAGGGATGCACATTTGTTGTTCACGTGGCATCGCCGTTTGTACTCGCCGAACCAAAGAACGAAGAAGTACTGATTGCCCCCGCCGTTGAAGGAACGAAACGAGTGATTAACGCTGCTTTGCGGGCTGGCGTTCAACGATTGGTGCTCACATCATCAACACTTTCGATGGTCGCTGGTAGGCAAAGTGGTCGTTACGGAACCGATGCCTGGTCAGACCTCAATGCCAACATTGGCGCGTATGCAAAGAGTAAGACGCTGGCGGAGCAGTCCGCATGGGCCCAAGTCGCCAAAAGCAATTTGGAACTAGTCGTCATCAACCCTGGAGCCGTTTATGGACCATCGCTTGGCGCTGAAGTAGATGGGCAGAGCGTAGCGTTTATCAAGGACTTGATCAGGGGCAAAGTGCCGATGATTCCTAATGTCGCCATGGGAATGGTTGACGTACGAGATGTTGCCCGACTCCATGTTGCGGCACTGACGACCGCGAGGGCAGCTGGACAGCGATTTATCGCTGCTACATCAGAACCAATCACGATGAGTCACGTTGCAGAGACACTGAGAAATGCTGGCTACAAGAAAGTCCCTTCTCGCAAGGCACCAAATGTGGCAATCAAACTTATGAGCCTCTTTGATCGAGAAGCTAAAGGTATGTTGCCGCTTCTCAACCTTTCCCATTCTTTTGATAACCACGCAACCTTCGATGTACTCAATTGGATTCCAACACCGATCGAAGTTTCTCTAAGAGAAATGGCCGCATCGCTTTGAATTAGAATGAGCGTGTGAGCAGAATGATGAAGTCACAAGAATTTGATTGGCGCTCGGCTTGCCCCATCAGTTCAGGTCTCGATTTGCTTGGCGACAAGTGGTCACTCATCATCATCCGCGACCTTATAACACATGGAACTCGCACATACTCAGAGTTTCTTGAGTCACCAGAACAGATATCTACAAATATCTTGGCTGAAAGACTTCGCATGCTCACTTCAATGAATCTGATTGAGCGAGTCGATCCAAATGGAGCAGCTCGGAATAATGCTTTTCAGCTCACGCCGAGCGGAGCTGCGCTTCGCCCGACTCTTGAAGCGCTTGGTAATTGGTCACAAAAGTATTTGAAGTCATTCCACCCTGAAATCGTCAGTCTTGATTAGCTACCCTCACCTCAACGCGAATCAATCAAGGCAAAACTAAGCGCGCTTCAGATCGGTGACTACTCCGCCTGCAACGCGAACGATGTCAGCTGGCGCCGCACCGAAGTTGTCGTTCCACGTTCCTGCCGCAGCCCACACTTCGTCGTACTGCAACAAGTCCGGATCAACAAACACACGCAACTGTGTGCTGTGACCAAAGGGAGGCACGCCACCAATCGGGTAACCCGTTGCTGCACGCACAGCATCAGCATCAACACGTGAACACTTCGAGCCGCCTGCAGCTGCGGCAAGTTTCTTTTCGTCTAATTGATTTGCGCCGCTGACATAAGCCATGACGATTTCACCATCAACAGCAAAAACGAGACTCTTGACAATTTGACCAACTGAAACACCGATTGCGGCAGCCGCATCGGCCGCAGTCTTGGTGCCTTCAGGAAACCTGCGAGTCGTAATCGCGAGACCCGCTTCGCGCGCGGCAGCGATAACCCGCAAAGTATTTGGATGCAAATCAGACATGATAAAAAATTCTATTGCAAATTTGCTGAAGCAGCTTCGACCGAAGCAACCTTGTCTTATGCAACCGAGGCAGAAGCTGCAAATGAAAACAGAATTGCGCCAATAATCGAGCAGGCTCCGGCGGCAAGATATGACGAGCGATAACCACCAGCGACGTCATAGAGCCACCCAAGCAAAAGCGGACCAAGTGCGATGCCCGAAAATGAAATCAAACCAGAGCGCGCCGCAATACGTGGATAGTCGCGAACACCAAAACGCTCAGCCAGCAACAGTGACTGCATCATCACCATGTTGCCAATCGTGACACCGAACAAACCGATCGCCAAAAGCAAACCGATTCGATTGTTGATTAAGCCGAGACTTGCAAGCGAAACACCTTGCATCGCGGCGATACCAACCGTAAATCGCGTCATGTTTAGTTTCGGAATGATGCGACCCGCCGCAAATCGCGAAACAATCGACATTGTTGAAAGAACGATTGTTGCCAGCGTCGCAGTCGAACGATCGATGCGTTCTTCAACAAGTTTTATCTGAATAGGCGGCGTAGCCGGTGACTTCGAGTTCGTCTGCGAGTTCTGGGCCAGCGCTNNAAATTCATTTCGCGAGTTGCATCTTCGACACGCTGGGCGCAATCGCGCAGTGCATCAATATCTAGACCTGAGTCGAGTTCGTCGAGAATTGCGATCTTGGGTTGAAGCACCGCAAGCTGAACTGTTTCGTTGCGCTTTTTTTCGCCACCCGAAAAGTCGACATTCACTGCGCGATCGACAAGATCGGTGTCAAAACTGATCCGCTTTGCCTCGGTTGCAATTAGCGATCGCAAATTTGTTGTGTCGCGTTTACGGGCGTCGAGTGCCGCGCTCATCGCATCTTGCAACATCACGCCTGGTATCTCGGTTGGATATTGCATGATGAGGTGCAGACCCGCGGTCGCTCGTTGCCAAGTCGGCAAGGCCAGCATGTCAATGCCGTCGAGTTTGACTGAGCCACCGGTAACGACATAACCGGGTTTGCCCATCAACGCTGCCGACAGAGTTGACTTGCCAGCACCATTTGGGCCCATTACCGCGTGCACCTCGCCCGACTTTATTGTTAGCGAAACATCGTTCAAAATTTGAGTGCCCCCAACCAAGACGGCGAGGTTTTTGATTTCAAGTGTCGTTGTTTTTTTAGCCATATATTCTGCTCAGTTCAACTCAATGAA
>DOHD01000102.1:0-733 GCA_003535455.1 Acidimicrobium sp. | reverse complement strand
TAAACCTTGTCGTCGATGCGCACGACAGCGACTGCCCTGCTACCGACCATGAACCGACGCGCTTTGCCTGAAACAAGTTCGTCTAGTTTGCAAACTTTTTGCCTCACGATTTTGCCCCAAGAAGTTTCGTGCTCACACGCTCACGCAAACCACCAACAAACGGCAAGGCAGGCAGACGATTGAGAACTTCGTCAAAAAACCCGAGCACGACAAGACGCTCGGCGATCTCGGGTTGAATGCCACGACTTTCGAGATAAAAGCGTTGTTCTTCGTCGATCGGCCCGACTGTGCTGGCGTGGCTGCACTTGACGTCGTTAGTTTCAATTTCGAGATTCGGCACGCTTTCAGCCCATGCACCGTTCGACAACGTCAGGTTGCGATTCGTTTGAAATGCTTCTGACTTTGTTGCGTTTTCGCGAATGCGAATTAAACCCGTGTAAACACTTTTTGCCGTGTCTTTGACGGCACCCTTGAACAACAAATTGCTGTGCGTGCGCGGTGCCGCATGATCTTGAAGCGTACGAAAGTCGTGCATTTGATTTTCGTCGGCAAAATAAAGCGCAACTTGCTGAGCGCTGGCACCCTGGCCTTCGAGGCGAACCTCGGCGCGCATACGTGCATAATCGCCACCCAATGCAACTGTGAACATTTGCATCGTTGAGTCGCGCTGACCAACCGCTTGTTGGTATCCGATTTGCCAAGTTGACGCGCCGAGTTCATTGATCGCTACGTA
>DOHD01000117.1 GCA_003535455.1 Acidimicrobium sp. | reverse complement strand
TAATCCACATAAAGGTTCTTGGTCGACTCGGTTCAAGAATTGTTCGTACCATCAAGTTCTTGTGGTTGTTTGTTACGTGGAAAATTAACTTCCATACATCACCTTGATGGGGCCAGACAGTCTTACCGTGAATACGCATTGCGGCCTTTTTAGACTCGATTTCATTTGGAATCGCTGCGATTGAATCTCCAGGCACGGTGTCGTCCAAAAGAACAACACCCCATTTTTCTAGGTGGTTTATTGAGTGAACCAATTCTCTATAAGCCTGATGAAAAGTATGCTCAGCATCAATGTAGATCATGTCAAACTTCCTCTCTGCAGCAAGGTCTGCAAAGAATTTATCTGACGGGGTTACAAACACCATTGTGCTTCTAGGAAGCTTCGCATAGTCGAATGCAGGGTCAATATCAACTCCCCACTTCTCTTCCGCAACCACATTCTGAAAAGTCGAACCTTTGAAAATTCCAATTTCCAAGTAGCTGCGACGTTGGGGCAAAACATCCAAAATCTGATTTATTACACCTACCACTCTGCGTCTAGTGTCAAGCGGCTTCNNCTTCGGCAGCAAACGCAACTTCTCGCCATTTCTGTGACGAATCAAATTCTGTGCGAACGTCACCAAATTTCCTGAAATCAATATTTTAAAGAAACGCTTGAAAAAATTCATCTACAGATCTTAGTCTTTGGCTACGTCGCAAATTGCTAATTGCTAATTGCGAAGTGCTGATTGAACGAGACGTTTGAAAATCACGAGACCAATCAAAAAGACGAGCACAAAAAACAGCGGTAGAACAAAAACTTGAATCAACCCAAAACGCTTCTTGCTCAACAGTGACAACACACCTGAATCAATAAAGTCGCCGTTGGGCTTCAACGTAATTACTGCCTCTTCAAATCTCGGACAAGGCACATCTGACTCGTCAATGCCGACCACTGCATCGCCGCCAAAGAGCTCTTTTTTGGCACGCACTTTTGATTCGAGAGTCGTGAACAATTCGCTCGCACCCGCGCCAACCAAATATGTCTCGCCTTGCTGCAAGAACCGTGTTTCACGGTCGGCATATCGCACAGAAATTAATCCTGAATTGACATATGCCCCAAGCGAGCCACCGCGAACCTGCACGACTCGAAATGTCGCCAACAAGTCATCAGCCGAGATCAATTCACCAAGAAATGTTGCAGTCGCAGCACGCGGCGCAACACAGCCAGCAGGCAAAGTCGTTTGCGTCGCCGGATCTATGAGCGGCAACGAATCATCGATCACGCTTTCGCCACCACCCTGCTCGTCAGGAATCGTGTCGTCAACGGGCGGAGTCGCCACAAACAAGTCAGCGCTGACCGCACTCGCGCCAAAGCAGATCACTNNTTTGCGCAAGCGCGATTGGCGGCCCAGCAGCAAGTTTGAGCGCCCAACTGTCAACAAACGAATCAACTTCGCCGTCGGGCAACACTCGATTAACCAAACCCATTTCAAGCGCATCACCTGCGCTCACAATTTCGGCCAACAATGCAAGTTCTTTGGCGCGATGCATGCCGATGCGACGGGGCAACAACCATGAACCACCAAAGTCAAGCGACAAACCGCGACGTGCAAAAATCTCTGAGAACCGCGCCGTCTCAGAAGCCACGACCAAATCGCAACCAAGCGCCAAGTTGCAACCCGCACCAACTGCAACACCACGCACTTTGGCGATCGTCGGCTGCGGCAATCTCTGCAACGCGATACACGCATCATTGACTCGTCGCATCGCCGCCAAATGGTGCACCTGATTTTGCGCGCCAGCATCGCCAGAGCCCGCGCCGCCAGAGCCCGCGTCGCCAGCTGCATTTCCACCCCGCCCACTCAAATCGGCACCCGAACAAAAATCTTCACCGGCACCAGTCACAACAACAACTCGATCATCGGCGCGCGACGCAATTTCGCGAAATATCTCGGCTAGCCCATCCCACATCGCCGCATTTATCGCGTTCTTCTTTTTCGGCTGATTAATCGTCACGGTCACAACAGAATTTTCACGAAAAACCTGCAGAGTTTCCATTTCATAGACGATACTTGCCATATGGGATTCAACCCGACCCGCAAACGCAACACCCGCCCGATCGACTATCTCATCGTCGCCAGTGCGATGATCGCAATCGCGTTACTCGTGATCTGGGCATTCCTCGGCTGAGTATTCTTCGACACAGAAACAACTGATCAAATGTCTAAATCAATTTGGGATGGCTTATACGGCGACATCGATGTCCGCCGTGTGCAACCCTACGAAGCGCTCAAGAGTTATATCTGCCCGGGTTGCAACCAAGAAATAACAAAAGGCATGGGTCACTATGTTTGTGTGCCGACAGAGGCACCAGACTTGCGTCGCCACTGGCATTACGCCTGCTGGGATCGCCGCGTCGCGAATTAAAAAGCAACGTGAGCTTAAACACTCGCGAACTAAAAAGCGTCCCGCACAACCTCGATTTTCACCCCCAACACAGACGCAACATCGAACCTCACGCTGCCAAAAATCGACTTCTCGCTCACCAAAAACTTTTTTGTTGCACGGCGCAATTTTTTTTGCTTCGCTAACGTCACCGACTCAAGTGGTGAGCCAAAATAATTCGACTCGCGCGCACGCACCTCAACGATGACGAGAATTTTTTCGACGCCGTCGTGCAATTCACAAACGATGTCGAGTTCGCCTTCGCGACAATGCCAATTGCGCGCAATAATTTTGTGTCCATCGCGCTGATATAAGTTCGCGACCAAATCTTCGGCCCATCGGGCTCGCGCCATGCGCACGACCGCGCGCTCGCGCGCAGTTAGACCACCACGGCCTACGCGTCTTGTGGCGGCAGTTCTTCGATGTTCAGGTCTTTGAAACTCATCACGCGCACCCTCGGCACGAACCGGCTCTTGCGGTATAGATCCCACACCCATGCGTCGCTAAGCGTCACCTCTAAGTAAAGGTCGCACACCTTCGGCGACGACCTTGACTTCAACATTGTTGGCCAGGTAGAACCGGCGATCGGTTTCAACTGCAAACTTAAACAGTTTTACGACGTCAGAATATTCTTGGGCCAGCTGCAATTCGCGCTCTGCCTCGAACTGTTCGAGATCGTCAGTGTTCAATGTGGATGCCGACTAAATCGACTGGCAAACAAAAACGAAGAATTATTGGTCTTCGCGAAGTTCGCGAACTTTTGCCGACTTACCGGTTCGCTCGCGCAGATAGTTGAGTTTCGCGCGACGCACATCGCCTCGCTTGACAACTTCAAGTTTCGCAACCGACGGGCTATGAATCGGAAATGTTCGCTCGACACCAACGCCGTAGCTAAGTTTTCGCACGGTGTAACTTTCGGCGACGCCAGAACCATAGACCGAAATGATGTTGCCCTGAAAAATCTGCACTCGCTCTTTGCCGCTTTCAACGACGCGAACATGAACCTTCACTTCATCGCCGGGGCCGACTTTTGGAATGTCAGTGCGAAGAGTTTGCTTGTCGACGATGTCTGTTGGTTTCATAGAGGTCTTTCAGGATACGGCACACAAGGGAACTCTTCCAACAACCTCTTTTCGACGCTGCTCAAGCCACCACGCCGTTCTATAAGGTCAGGACGAGACCGCACGGTGCGATGCAACGCTTGCGCTCGTCTCCAGCGTTCGATTTTGGCGTGATCACCGCTGCGCAAAACTTCGGGCACTTCCCATCCACGAAACTCTGCGGGTCGCGTGTAGTGAGGTTCTTCGAGCATTCGCGATACACCGAAACTTTCTGACACAGGCGAAGCATCATTGCCCATTGCGCCCGGCAACAAACGTGCCGTGGCTTCGATCACCAGACACGCCGCAACTTCTCCGCCGCTCAAAACGACATCGCCAATCGAGATTTCGCCGTCAATCAAGTGTTCGACCACGCGGTGATCAACACCCTCGTATCGTCCGCACAACAAACTGAAACCCGCCGACTTGCTCAATTGATCGGCGAACTCTTGATCGAACCTGCGCCCACCTGGCGACAACAAAAACATCGGACGTTGCGGTTGCACGGCTTCAACCGCCGCGAAAATCGGCTCCGGCCGAAACAGCATTCCCGCGCCGCCACCATAAAGAGCATCGTCGACGCGACGCGACTCGTCGCCATAATCACGCAAGTCGTGGCAACGCAAATCAATAATCGCCTCTTCGCGCGCGCGACCGAGCAAACTTTCTTTGCAATAGTCGTCTACCAGTTTTGGAAAAATCGAAAACACATCGATGCGAAAAGCCGACTTGGTGTTCACTCGTCACCTTCGTTCAGATCAAATAATCCTTGTGGCGGATCAATCGTGATGCGAGTTTTAGTTCTGCCAACGACAAAAACTATCGGCACCAGTGCGCCAGACTCGAGCTCAAGCAAGGCGTGTGCGGGGTTATCGACAACCGCGACGCAACGACCATGCTTAACCCCAGAGACATCTTCTACTTCGGCGCCAATTAGTTCATGCACCCACATCACACTTGAGTCTTCGATCGGCTCGCCAAAAACATCGCTCTTGCTCAGTCGTTCGGCCATGTTGCGGTCGTCGACGCCGGCGAAATGCATCAACCATGTCGTCGACTGACTCGGGCTCGCTTTGCTCGAAACCAATTGACCGCGTGCGCTCGTGACGGTCATCCACTCGTTTTGAATAAAAAGTTTCGCGCCTGCGCGCGTGCGTTCTGGTCGATCGGTGAAAAACGAAACATATACGTCGCCTTTGACACCGTGTGGTCGCGTTACGCGACCAACATGCAACAAACCCTCTGGAGTCTGGGCGTCAGTCGTCGAGAAAGTCGACATCGACTTCGGCATTATCGCGCGATGCCGCGGCGCGCACGACAGCGCGAATGCTCTGCGCCGTGCGACCACGACGACCAATCACTCGACCGAGGTCACCGTCGGCGACGCGAACTTCAAGAATAATTTTGCCCTCGTCTTCAATTGATTCGATCTTCACCGCATCTGGCGTATCGACAATCGACTTGACGATGTGCGTCAACACCGAAGATGCGACTGGTGCGAGAGTTGCGTTGTCTGTTTGCGCGTCGGACATTATTTCGCAGGCTTCTTGGTGGCTTGAAACTCGGCCCATGTGCCGGCGATCTCGAGCAACTTGCGAACACGCTCTGTTGGCAGAGCACCTTTTTGCAACCAAGAAATCACTCGTGCGCTGTCAACCTTGAGCGCTGACGGCTCTTGCTGCGGCTGATATGTGCCGAGAATTTCGAGAAAGTTTGTATCGCGCGCTGAACGAGTGTCGGCGGCCACGATTCGATAGTGAGGTCTCTTGGTTTTACCCACACGAGAGAGACGCAGTTTTACTGACATGAATTTCCGATCTTTAAGCGAAATGGTCCAGATGAACCGACTTGTTAGGCTATCGCGGTCCCAGCCGCGAGCCCAACGCCGCAGCCAGGTCGTCGGGCATGCCAGAACTCTTCGAACCCTTGCCGCGCTTGCCACCAAGCGCACCCTTGCCTCCCATTTGCTTCATCATCTTCTTCATCTCGCTGAACTGCTTAACCAGACGATTGACATCAGCAACGGTCGTACCCGACCCCTTCGAAATTCGCACGCGACGCGAGCCGTCGATCAATTCGGGTCTTGCGCGTTCTTGAGGCGTCATCGAATAGATGATCGCCTCGGTGCGCTTTACTTGGTCATCGGGTATCTGTGCGTTTTTCATTTCTTTGGGGATACCCGGCATCATGCCCATTACGCCCTGCAATGAGCCCATCTTTTTGAGTTGCTGCAACTGCTCTAAAAAGTCTTCAAGCGTGAACTCGCCTTCCAACATTTTTGCGGCCGTCGCTTCGGCTTTTTCTTTTTCGAAAACTTTTTCAGCCTGCTCAATGAGGGTGAGCATGTCGCCCATGCCAAGAATGCGACTCGCCATACGATCGGGGTGAAACTGCTCGAACGCATCTAGTTTTTCGCCAGTCGATGCAAATGCGATCGGCTTGCCTAAAACTTGCTTCACCGACAGCGCCGCACCACCTCGCGCGTCACCATCGAGTTTCGACAAAATCACGCCATCGATCGACAGTGTCTCGTCGAAAGATTTAGCAACGGTCACGGCGTCTTGACCCGTCATCGCGTCGATCACCAAAAAAGTAAATTTCGGCTGCACTGCCTGCGAAATCTCTTTGACCTGCTTCATCATCTCGGCGTCGATTGCCAA
>DOHD01000005.1 GCA_003535455.1 Acidimicrobium sp. | reverse complement strand
TCGCATTAGGCCTCGGCGCTAAAGCGTGGATGTCGATAGTCACTGGAGCGTCTCGACGCAAAACCATAAGCTTTGCGTTTCGCAACACCCGCGACCGACTTGCGATCAATGCTTCTTTGAGTTTTGGCGTCTGTTCTTCTGCATGATCGAAGACCGCTTCGATTGTTTTGTATTTCGTCATCAGTTTCGCCGCAGTTTTCTCGCCGACGCCAGGCACCCCCTCTAAATTGTCACTTGGGTCACCTCGCAGAGCGGCATAATCGGCATATTGTTGTGGCGTGACACCGGTTCGCTCAAGAATGCCTGCCTCGTCGTAAAGCGCATAATCACTGACACCTCGCTTGTTATACAAAACACGAATATGCGGGTCGCTGACAAGTTGATAATTGTCGCGGTCGCCGGTGACAATTATCAGATCATCCCCTGATTTCAATGCCATGTCGGCGANNGTCGTCGCCTTCGAAACCAGGTGCGTCGATGGCGGTAACACCCATCTTTGTCAACATCTCACGAATTAGATCGAGCTGTTGATACAAAATATCTGGCTGAGTTTCACGTTGAGCCTTATATTCGGGTGCAGCATCATGCCTAAACGTGGGTTCTTTGCGATCGAATACGACGACGACACCGTCTGGCTTGTGGTCGCGCATCAGAGTTAGCAGCATCGAAGTGAAACCATAAATTGCGTTCGTCACCTGACCGCTCGCGGTGACCATGTCGGTCGGCAGTGCAAAAAATGCGCGATAGGCCAACGAGTTGCCGTCAAGCGCCATCAATTTCATACACAAAAACTAGTCGCCGCGACCATCGCGCAAATAAAGACGACTATTTGTAGATAGTCAAGGATGGAGAGAGCCGGAGATTATTTGGTCGGCGATCTCGCCCATCTTTTTGCGCTCTGACATCGCTTTGCTCTGTATAAATGAGAATGACTCGGCCTCAGACATTTTAAATTTGTCGATCAACACGCCTTTGGCGCGATCGATAAGTTTGCGAATCTCAAGTTGAGCGCCGAGCGCCGCAACTTCGCTGGTGAGAGCCCGCATTTCGGCGAATCTAGCTATCGCCAACTCGATCGCCGGCACCAAATCTGACTTCTGGAAAGGCTTGACGATATACGCGAGAGCGCCTGCGTCACGAGCTTGCTCGATAATCTCACGCTGACTGAATGCGGTCAACATCACCACCGCGCAAAGTTTCTCATCCGAAACAATTTTGGCGGCCTCAAGGCCAGACATACCAGGCATCTTTATGTCAAAGATTGCTACATCTGGTCGTGTTTCTCGCACTATCTCGACCGCCTTGTCACCACGGCCAACATCGCCGACAACCTCGTAACCCTCTTCAATGAGGCTCTCACGAAGATCAAGCCGAATAATCGCTTCGTCTTCGGCGAGAACAATTTTGGTCGCCATAGATTTGCCGTCAGCTTTCGAGTTTGTCGAGCAATTGATCTTGGCGGATTTCGTGCTCAGCGATCGACGACACCAAATGTCGATGATATTTTTGTATTGCTTCGAGATTTTTTTGCGCTTCATGATGCTCAAGCGCGGCGTCCGCCGTCTCGGCAACCATCGCTCGCATTTCTTTTTCTTGTGCCTCGCCTTCGATGAATTCAAGTTGTTCAGAAGTGATGCGCAGTTCGTCACGCAATTCTCGCAACGTCTGAGAGCCACGGCGCAAGCGCCGTTCGACGAATTTGTTATTTAGATTTCGTGTAGTCATGGTGCCCGAGGCGGGAGTCGAACCCGCACGCCCTTTCAGACAACGGATTTTGAGTCCGTCGCGTCTGCCATTCCGCCACTCGGGCTTGCCCGCTAAGCGTATCTACCAATATCTTGAGCCCACACGGTGCATCTTCTCGCCGTTCACTGTCTATTCACTCGTCTATACCCACGATTTTCTTCTACGATGTAGACAACACGAAAGGCACTGCTTAGACGATGCTTGCATTCACCTTTCCTGGTCAAGGTTCTCAACGACCAGGCATGGGAAAACCTTGGGTTGACCACGAAAGTTGGGATCTCGTAATCGAGGCATCCGACATCGCGAATCGTGATGTCGCCGACCTTCTTCTCAACGCTGATGCCGAAACCTTGAAAGATACTCGCAACGCCCAGTTGACGACATTTGTTGCAAGCCTGATGGTTCTCGACGCAGTTGAGCGCCTTGGTTTTGAACCGAGTCTTTGCGCGGGTCATTCACTCGGGGAATACACGGCGCTCACGGCAAACGGCGCACTTAGTTTTGAAGATGGTGTTCGTTTGGTTGTCGAGCGTGCCGCCGCGATGCACGACGCTGGAATCGCGTCTCCAGGCGTGATGTCGGCTGTACTTGGGTTAGAAGACGACCAGGTCGAAACCGCATGTCGTCGCGCCGACAGCGACGTGTGGGTCGCAAATTTCAATGCACCCGGTCAGGTGGTGATTGCCGGCGCAACATCGGCCGTGCAACTCGCAACTGATCATGCCAAAGAACTCGGCGCCAAACGGGTGATGACGCTTCCGGTTTCGGGCGCGTTTCATACTCCATTAATGGCTCCTGCCCGCGATCGATTACGTGAAGCGATCGCACTTGCCAAGCCACGTGATTCTGATGTGCCGATCGTTTCAAATGTCGACGCCAAAGCACACGACCACGGCAGCGAGTGGACGACACTTTTGTCGGCGCAACTTTCTAGCCCAGTGCGGTGGAAACAATGTCTATTAACCATGGCTCAAAGTGGGATCACCAGTTTCGTCGAGCTTGGACCAGGCGGTGTGCTCACCGGCATGGCAAAGCGAACGGTCGAGTCTGCGCGAACCCTGAGCATCAGCACACCTGATGAACTCGACAAGTTTATTGAATGGATTGGCGCAGCATCGTTACCCGCGCAACAACTTCATGAAGGTGAGCATCTTTTTGCTGTTGAGCGCCTTGTAGTTAGCCCAGGCGCTGGCGTATTCGTGCCCAGCAAAGCATTCACCAACGGTGCGCGCATTAGCGTTGGCGATGTGCTCGGCATGGTAGGCGATCAAGAGGTTCGGTCACTGTTCGACGGTGTCTTACAGAACTACATCAGCGTCGACGGCGAGCGTTTAACCGCACACCAACCAATCGCCTGGTTAAGAACGATATGACAGCGATTACTCCGTGCCGCTAATTCCAAACGGCGTTGTTGGCGCAAAAATTGTTGGCTGGGGCACATCGTTGCCGTCGAAAGTTGTGTCGAACGACGACTTGTCAAAGACCATGGAAACCTCCGACGAATGGATTCGCGAAAGAACTGGAATCGAGCGCCGCCACATAGGTGGCACAACTGCGAGTCTTTCAATCGAGTCTGGACGCAAAGCAATTGAAAAAGCCGGAATCGATCCGTCGACGATAGATGCGCTGGTACTTTCGACAACAACTCCTGATCGCACGGTGCCTGCAACAAGTGCAACAGTGCAACACGGTCTTGGACTTCGTTGCGGCGCGTTTGACGTCAACGCCGCATGTTCGGGTTTCGTCTATGCGCTGATTACCGGGCACGGACTTATCGCAATGGGCATGAAACGAATTTTGGTAATTGGCACAGACACACTTTCGCGTATCACCGACTGGACAGACCGCAATACCGCGATTCTTTTTGCTGATGGTTCTGGTGCCGCGGTCATCGAAGCGACGAAAGGCCCTGGTCAATTGCTCGGATGGGACTTCGATGCCGATGGTTCGCTCGAAGAATTGCTGTTCGCCGAAATTGGTGGAACCTTGCACATGGACGGCAAAGAAGTGTTTCGTCGCGCCGTTCGAATCATGGTTGACTCTGCTGAAAAGTCAATCAAGGCGTCGGGTCTGACGACAAACGAAATCGATTTGGTTGTACCCCACCAGGCGAACATTCGAATTATCGAAGCCGCTTGCAAACGACTCGACATACCGATGAGCAAGACCGCGGTGGTGTTGCACGAAACCGGCAATACATCTTCAGCTTCGATACCGCTCGCGTTGTTTGACGCGGTCGACAGTGGTCGGGTCGAGTCCGGCGACAACGTGTTGCTTGTCGGCTTCGGCGCGGGCATGACGGCCGCTAGCGCAGTCATAAAATGGGACAATTCATGAGTCGTGTCGTATTAATAACCGGTGGAGCTAAAGGCATCGGTCTGGCCTGCGCCCAACATTTCGCAAAGCTCGGCGACAAAGTTGCCGTTACGTATAACAGTTCGCAACCCTCCGGCGATTTTTTCGCCGTCAAATGTGACGTCACATCGCAATCTGAAGTTGACGCAGCCTTCGCAGCCGTCGAAGAAAAATTCGGACCGGTGCAGATTCTCGTATCTAATGCAGGCATCACCAAAGATCTTTTGCTATTGCGCATGAGCGAAGATGATTTTTCATCCGTGATCGACGCCAATCTCACAGGTGCATTTCGAGTTTGTAAGCGCGCCACACAGGGCATGCTTCGGGCCCGATCTGGTCGCATCATTTTGATCTCGTCTGTTGTCGGCCTTCTGGGCTCGGCTGGACAAGCGAATTACGCGGCCTCAAAAGCTGGTCTCGTAGGTTTTGCTCGATCGATGGCTCGTGAACTCGGCTCGCGATCCATCACCGTAAACGTCATCGCACCAGGCCCAGTCGAAACCGATATGACCGCCGCACTGACTCAAGAACAGCGGGACAAAATGCTCGCAGCAGTACCCCTTGCAAGAATGGCGACACCAAACGAGATTGCCTCGGTCGTGGCGTTTGTTGCGTCGCAAGATGCTGGCTATATAACAGGCGCAGTAATTCCAGTCGATGGTGGTCTTGGCATGGGGCACTAGACTCGCCTCATGGACCAACAGCTTTTCGATCGTTTCAAAAAATGTGCAGTAGATGTTTTGGCAGTCGATGCCACGAAGATCACCATGGAAGCAAGTTTCAAAGACGATCTTGGCTCAGACAGCCTTGACCTCGTCGAATTCGTGATGGCGCTCGAAGAAGAGTTCGGCATCACCGTGCCTGAAAGCGATCTTGAAGGTGTCGACACCGTCGGCAAAGCCTTCAACCTCGTTGCGGCAAAAGTTTCTTAAGTTCTAACCTGCGCAGTCGTTCATGCAGGGTGCTGGTCATAGAGTTGCGATAACCGGCTACGGCGTTGTCGCACCTTGCGGCATCGGCAAACAAAATTTTTGGCAAGGCCTCTTGGGTAAGGGTGTTTCAGGCAGTCACACTGTCGAAATCGAAAACTGGGATCCCACACCATATTTTGCGGGGCCTAAAGAGGCACGGCGTGCAGATCGTTGCGAACAATACGCACTTGCTGCGGCAACCGAGGCGATAGCACAATCAGGATCATTGCCTTATGACGCAACTCGAATCGGCACCATTTTTGGCACCGGTATCGGCGGCTTAAGAACTCTCGAAGAGCAAGTTGTGGTTCGAGTCGAAAAAGGAGAGCGTCGAGTTTCGCCATTTTTAGTGCCGATGATGATGTCCAACGCTTCAGGTGCGGCTATTTCAATGCGTTATGGCTTTCGAGGCCCGGCCGAAACTATCTGCACGGCGTGCGCCGCTGCTACACACGCGCTCGGTTATGCAGCTCGCTTGGTTGCTTGGGGTCGATGCGACGCCGTTATTTCTGGCGGAGCAGAATCTGCCGCAACGATCACTGCAGTTGCGGGCTTTGCCAACATGACCGCACTCTCGACGTCGAAAGTAAGCAAGCCATTTGACGCAACTCGTGACGGTTTTATTTTTGGCGAAGGCGCCGCTGTTTTTGTTTTGGAGAGACTCGACCTAGCGCTCGCACGCAACGCAAGAATTTACGGAGAAATTTTGGGCGCGGGCAGCAATGCAGACGCACATCACATCACCGCACCTTCGCCTGGTGGAGTTGGCGCGATTGCCTGCATGAAACTCGCCCTCGATGACGCGGGTCTTTCACCGAGCGCCATCAAACAAGTGAATGCTCACGGCACTTCAACGCCTCTCAACGATGCCGCCGAAGCGAGCGCCGTCGCCGCAGTTTTTGGGCAGTCGAAACCACCGATGACATCGATCAAGGGTGTGACTGGTCATCCGCTAGGTGCCGCTGGTGCACTCGAAGCAGCGGCGGTTTTACTTTCGATCGAACACAAGTTGATACCACCAACTGCCAATACGACAGTCGTTGACCCTGAAATGTCTGGCGTCGACATCGTCACAGGCGCCGCACGAGCATGGCAACCTGGGCCGACAATTTCAAATAATTTTGGTTTCGGTGGCCATAATGGCTCAATTATTATCGCACCATAATATTTANNCGCTCACGCGTCGACGATTACGAATAGCAATTCGCATTCACAGGCGATTTCGCCATTAACCTTGGCGACTCCGGTCCCCTTGCCAGCACGTGCAGACATTCGACCGAGTTGCACCGACATTTCGAGCAGATCACCAGGCACTACCTGGCGACGAAATCTTGCGCCGTCGAGACCGCCGAACAACGGCAACTTGCCGACGAACTTTTCTTGGCTCAAAATTGCGCACGCCCCGACTTGAGCGATCGCCTCGCACATCAGAACACCTGGCAAAGTGGGTCTATTCGGAAAATGTCCATTGAAGAAGTCTTCTTCGCCTGTCAACTTCCAGATTCCGGTTGCGCTTTGCCCGGGCACCAAGGCGACAATCTCATCGACAAACAAAAATGGTGTGCGATGAGGTATCAAATCGCTGGGTTTCGGCAGAGAACTCACTTGTCGAGAGCCTCAAGCAGATTGGTTGGTGTATCTTTTGGCGAGATCTTGTACCAGGCGTGCAAAATCTTGCCCTTCTCGTCAATTAAAAATGCCGAACGTTCAATGCCCATATATTCGCGTCCATACATCGACTTTTTCTTCCACACTTTGTAAGCCTTGGCAACTTTGTGTTCGGTATCTGCGAGCAAAGTAAAACCGAGCCCGAACTTCTTGTCAAACTTCAGCTGCTTGGCTGGCTCGTCTGGGCTAATGCCGACAATTGCCGTCTTGCCAATATCTTTTCGTATGTCGCGCAACAAACACGATTGCGTCGTGCACCCAGGAGTGTCGGCCTTCGGATAAAAGTAGACCAAGACTTTTTTCTTGGCGAAATCTTTCAATGACACCTTCTTGCTATTTTGGTCAAGCAGCGCGATGTCGGGCGCTTTGTCGCCAGTTTTCAACATGGCCACAATTTAGCGTTTTGTCACAAGATGGCTGTCAATAGCTGTTCGAACCTCGGCAACATATTGCGCAACCGAGTCAGCGCCTTCTTCTAACAATCGACGCACCACCGATGCACCTTGAATCACACCATCGGCGACGGTGCAGGCCATCTTCGCCTGCTCGGCGTTTGAAACACCGACGCCAACAAGCACGGGCATATCGGTAATTTTCTTGAGGCGGGTCGCCATAGCGACAGCAGTTGTTGCAAGCTCAGTTCGTTCACCCGTCACGCCAAGAAGACCTACGGCATATACAAAGCCACGCGCTCGGTCGACGACACGAGGCAATCTTTCGTCAGGCGCAGTCGGTGCCGCAAGCATGACGGTTTCAATTCGTGCTTTGTCCGCGGCAG
>DOHD01000043.1 GCA_003535455.1 Acidimicrobium sp. | reverse complement strand
AAAGAGGGAATGCTGATGGCCGTTTTTGTGGCGATCATTTTGGTGACCGGTATTTATCCAAAGCCGATGCTTGAACGTATCGAGCCAAGCGTTAATTCGTTTATCGAACATGTTGAAGGGCAAACCAAGTGAACGATCTCGCGGCATTTGTCGGACCAAAAATCGAATGGTTTTCGATCTCGCCGTTGTTGGCGTTGTTGGCAGGTGCACTGATTTTGCTTTTGGTCGGCTCGCTCACAAATGATTGGCCAAAACACTGGTATTCGTTGACTGCTGTCTTTACATCTGCCTTGGCAATTGGTTTGTTGATTTCGTTGTGGATCAATGTAAGCAACGATGGTGCAAAATTATTGATAGGCGGATCGCTGACTTTAGATCACTTTGCAATTCTTGGTTCAATCGCCGTTTGCGCGTCGGTGCTGCTGGTGAGTTTGATCTCGAGCGACTATCTGACGCGCAGTGGTTCAGACGCCCCCGAAATTTATGCGCTCTATTTGACCGCCGCAATCGGTGCCGTAGTGATGATCTCGGCAAATGACTTGATCGTGTTGTTCTTGGGTCTTGAGACGCTGAGCCTTTCGCTTTATTTGCTGGCGGCCAGCAATCGCCAGCAAAGCGCGAGTCAAGAAGCGGGACTTAAATATTTTATTCTCGGCGGTTTCGCCTCGGCGTTTTTCTTGTATGGCGTGGCGCTCACTTATGGTGTCAGTGGCACGACTCGCTTGAACGATTTGAACACCGCGCTGACTTCATACATCGCAGTGCCGCGCAACGACGCGATCTTGTTGATCGGCATCGGTTTGATCTTGGTCGGCTTCGCATTCAAGGTTTCTCTCGCGCCGTTTCAGATGTGGACGCCCGACGTCTATCAAGGTGCCCCAACGCCAGTGACGGCGTTCATGGCATCGGTTGGCAAGGTCGCGGCGCTCGTTTCTCTGATGCGGGTTTTTGTCGTCGCGTTTCCGTCGCGTAGCGACGATTGGGGAGTCGTCGTGTTGGTGCTTGCGATATTGACCCTGATAGTTGGCTCAGTCGTCGCCATCGTGCAGACCAACATCAAACGGATGCTTGCATATTCGTCAATCAGTCACGCTGGTTTCATCTTGGTCGGTCTTGAAGCCGCATCGCATCGCGACTCTGCGAATGTCGGCGATGGACTTGTCGCTGTCGGCGTTTATGTCGTGTTGTATGCGGCACTTGTTGTCGGTACTTTTGCTGTCGTAACGGTCGTCGCGCGAGATGCGAGCGATGGCGCAACTTCGCTCGACGCTTTCAAAGGATTGGCGAAAAATCAGCCGGCTCTCGGTCTCGTGATGACTGTGTTTTTGTTGGCGCAAGCCGGCATGCCTTTGACGAGTGGTTTTGTCGCCAAGTTTGGCGTGATTAAGTCGGCTGTCGCAGTCGGCAGTTATCAACTTGCGGTTGTCGCCATGGTCTGTGCGGTGATCGCGTCCTTTGTATATTTACGAATCATGGTCAGCATGTGGCTCAGTGACGGTGACGCGGGCGAAAAGGTTGTCGTTCCGACACTTTCACGAGTAGCAATTGGCCTCGCGGTCGCGGTCACTCTGTTGGTCGGTTTCTTGCCAAGTTTGGCTCTCGACTTAACTTCGAACCTCGCTCAACTCGCCGTCAAATAATCGCGGCTCTTAGCCGGCAATTGCATGTACGAATCCGTTGAAAAGGTTTTGCTGGTCGGGTTCGACATCGGCGTCATCTTCTGGGTGCCATTGCACACCGACAATCCAGTTTTTTGTCTCGTGCTCGACCGCCTCGATGGTTTGGTCGGGTGCGCGACCAGAGATAACTAAACCTGGCGCAAGTTTGTCGATCGCTTGGTGATGATATGAGTGCGACCGCTTCGGCGAGTTGGTCTTCATCGCTTTTGCGACTTTTGTTGTCGGTTCAAGTTTAATTTCGTGATATTTGTCCCAGTGGCTCTCGCCGTCGGCAAGTACGTCGGCCAAATGTTGGTGAAGCGTGCCGCCGAGTGCAACATTGAGAATCTGCATACCGCGACAGATTGCCAAAACTGGTTTGTCGAGTTCAATTGCGGCGCGAATCACAGCAATCTCAAGGTCATCGTGCTCTGCAGAAATGCCGTAGATCGAGTCGCTACGAGATTTCTGCCCGTAGCGGCTGGGGTCGATATCGCCACCACCTTGAATAATCACTCCGTCAAAGCGCGCGACGAGTTCATGAGCGGCGGCAATGGTCTGTTCGATTGGTTGTGCTTGAACAACCACACCACCGGCTCGAGCTACGGCCTCGCTATAGCGGCGACCAGTTGAAAAAGAGTCACCTCGCACGCCTTGCGAATTTGTCGTGAGTTTTCCGGGCAACAAAATAATTGGGGTCATGTTGTCAGCTTGTCAGCTTGTCATTTCTGAAATTTCAAAGCCCGCCGATTTGACTATCGTGATTATTTCGGCAGTGTGATCGCGACCGCGCACTTCGAGAACAACTTGCACACCTGTCTCACGCACATGCAGATTTAGACCTTCGCGAACGTGGCTTACTTCGATGATGTTGGCTCCCGATTTGCCGACAACCGTCAGAAATTCGGCGAGTGCACCGGGTCGATCTGAAACTCTGGCGAACAACAACGCGCGACGACCCGCTTTGGTTTCGTGTCGACGAATCAAGTTGGGGATCAACCCGATATCGACGTTGCCGCCCGACAGCACGATGCAAGTTTTGCCTTTTTTTGCCGGCTTGACTCGTGATGCAAGCAACGCCGACACACCGACGGCGCCACCACCTTCGACATACATCTTTGAGCGCTCTAGGAGAATCATCATCGCGTCGGCGACGCCATCTTCGTCAACATCCACAAGTTCGTCGACCCAGTTTTCGATTAGTGGTCGAGTTACATCGCCCGGCTGTTTTACGGCGATTCCGTCGGCCAATGTCGGCACGGCCCCACTTGGGGCATTGCCATATATATAGGGCGCGCAAGATGAAATTTGCACGCCGACAAGTTTGACCTCGGGTCGAAGTTGCTTGATCGCCAACGCGGTGCCCGTGAGCAAACCGCCTCCGCCAAGCGGAACTATGACTAGCGACAGTTCTGAAATGTCTTCGATCAGTTCAAGACCGAGCGTGCCCTGCCCGGCGACAACATCAACATCGTCGTATGGATGACAAAACGCCATCTTTGTTTCAAGTGCCCGCGCTTTGGCCATGGCGACGGCGGTCTCAACACTTTCGCCACCGTCTAGAACGGTGCCTCCATAACTTTTGCATGCGGCGATTTTCGCCAACGACGCCCCACGGGGGATAAAAATTTCGCACTTGACGCCGAAGTGTTGTGCGGCGAACGCCAAACCTGCAGCGTGGTTGCCCGCGCTGCCTGCGACGACGCCAGGTTTCTTGAGATCGCCGAGGCGGTGCAGTTTGTTGATTGCGCCGCGAATTTTGAATGCACCGGTTCGCTGCAGGTTTTCGGCTTTCAAAATAATCTGCCCGCCAAATTGTTGCGACAAATATGCCGACGGAGTAATCGGCGTATGTTCGACCACTGGGCGCCCGACTTCACGCGCCGCCCGAATCGCATCTAGATCAATCCCCAAATTTTTGCTGTCCACAAGCTCTATTCTCGCACGCTGGCTATCTACTCGATGTAACTCAACTAATCAGCTTCTTGTGCTCGAAGCCGGGGCTTAATATTGAATGCCTAGAAGTTTGTTTTAAGAATGACGACCTCTGAGTTCTCAAATGCGATAGTTGCAAATGGTGACCATGAAGATGGCATTTGTTTCGACTTGTCAACCACGAACCAAGTTATGCCCATTTTTTTCATGTAGTCGGCTGCAATTTTGTCCGGCCGCGACGCAAATCGATGACTCATAGAAATTCTCTCGGTCAACCACTGTGGGGCCTTAACCTGAAGTGTGAATATCCCTTCTCCGACAATCGGCACCGGCAATCTTTGGGTTTCAGTGAATACCGTGCCAACATTTGACCACGAATTGCCCTCGACCAGTACCCGTCGTTGCGCATATGCAGAAATTGCGAGGTGGTTGTTCTTCGCCGAACAATTTCTGAAAAAACTCCGTACTTCGGCACCGCACAAGAAATTTGTTGCTGTCCGGTCGTTTTTCGATGAATTTGATCTCAACCATATCATCGCTGATTGCATTTCATAGCTGACGACAGGAGATACTTCTTTTGAAATATCTTTGCCCGATTGCAAGTCAACGAGATCACGAGTCTGTCCACGTATTGAATAACCCAGACCAAGACCTAAACCGCATACGACCGTCGAAATTATGAAGACTTGTTTGAAGAAGTATGCGAATCTTTGCGTAAATCGACTTGGCAAATCGCTTACGGTTTTCGAAAAACTTGTGAAAAGTACGACAACAAATAAAATCGCCACGATCGGCACGATCACCAAATATTCGCTAAGCGCCAGAGAGTTAAATCTCTCGTAGTGCTTCCATTGAATCGCTGAAAACAAAACCTGTAGAAAAAAACCGAGTGCGCCAAAAGCTAATGCGAGCAAGTGCCTCAAGCGTTTTGAATGCACCCATTCTGACCACGATTTGCTGCACGCTAATGCTAAAGGCGTCGCAAAAAGTATTAACGCAGGCATTGTGAATTGGATCGTCAAATTCCAAGTTGAATTTCGAAAGACGAAAAATCCTGGGATACTGACAACAGCAAGGCCAAAATAAAAATAGCTAAACCCAGCCGGAACTAATCTAGTTAGCGATGGCATGGTGATTACTCTTGAACTGTAAAAAGAAATGACAAACAATAAGCCACTTGTCGCAGTTAAAAATCTTAACGATAGATCGATCGTCGAAGTTGAATAGTTTGACGGTGTCAAAAATGCGAAGTATGAAAGCGCCATTGCAATACCCGTACATCCAAAAGCCATGATTTCTGAAATCGACTTTCGTAACACCAGTTTTTTATCACGCGCGATAATCGCGAGTATCCAGAAAACTAGTCCTACAGCTAAAGACGTTCCGTAACCCCCATTAGAAAGAATTGTGGCCGCTCCGAGTGCAGCCAAGAAAATTGGCCCGACACGCGGTGAAAAGTCAGAATAATTCAGTAGCGCAAATGCGAACGCGGCTACGAAAACCAGCCACGATGTGGCGTCGGGGCTTGAGTCGGTGATAATTGCGTATGGATTATTAAGAGAAACAGTGCCATAGGCGATAACAACAGCGAGAAGAGCGATGCTTTTGCGCTTTGAAATCGAGAGTGTTGTCGACCAAATTATTCCCCCGACGCAAATCAGGTCGATCACTGCCGATAATCCTGAATTGAAAAGAACCATTGATATCAAACCCGATAAACGGGTGATCATTCCAAACACCGCGAACGAAAACCAGTGATATCTCAGGGGATTGCCAAAAATGGCGATGTTCTCATTTGGACCAAACATCACAATTGAATTCGCCCAGGCTTCGCGAGGTACAGATTCAGCTCCTTGTCCGAAGATAAATGGTTCTGGAGCATTCGAAGTAAACGAAAGATACAAAAAAGTCAGGATTATTACAGACCAAATTGCTACATACATTGAACATGTCAGTAAGTAATTTTCGGACTTGTTTATTCGCATTATCAGTAAAAGAACAAGTGCCGAAATCAATAATGCTGGTGTGCTTAGGTATAACCCAAAAAAAACAATAAAAACGATTAAGGCAGTATCTTGTGGTGAAAAATTCAATCGTGAGGTGTTCAGAAACTTACGACCACGGCTAAATAGAAAAAAGCTATTTGCAATGGCCAGGGGAATTGTGGCTCCATAAAAATAGAAGCCAAAAGGTCTTAGAAACAGCATTAACGATGCGCATGCGATGAAGCCCAGTGCTAAACCCATACCGATGGCCTCCGGAAAACATATTTCTCGATTGCCTCTGAGGATTGCGAGCCAGGCAACAAGGCCAGTCGAAGAAATCAAAATCAGAATTGCAGCAGTACGAAAACTTGTCAAAATGTCAACACCCGAGGCGATTAGTAGCGTTGAAGTCAGAATTCCAATCGAAAAATAAGAGAGCACCTTGTTTATAGCTTGCCCAACATGGTGCAAATTTGAGTTCTCAGCCCTTTGGGTCATCGCCTGCACGCTCTAAAATTAACAGACGACAGTTAATCTTTCATAAGTTTGATGATTAAATAATGGCTATTTGAAAATTTGGTTTCTCCAAATTTTGTCCAGTTGGTTTGATTGGTTAAGTCCTTACGAAGCAGAAACCAACTGACGTCTTGCGAAACCAGTTTTTGATGAGTTTGATTACTTGGAGTTTTCGCGAACGCAACAGAATCGAGGACTCGTTCAACCACCCATGGTTTGATGGCTGATCCATCGCTAATACCCACGTAATAATTCCCAGCCAATAATCTGCGGTCAACAATCGCCGTCAACAATGGGTAGCCACCCGCATTACATTTGTCGCTTCTTAATACTTCGTCGGTCGTGCACTTCATGCTGAAATTCAGAAGTGCGCCCCAATCTGTATTCGAGTTGCAAGTTTCTGAGATTTCTCGACAAAAGTCATTTGTTGCGAATATGGCATCTTTTGCAACATTTGTATTGATCCATTTCGACGCATCAATTAGGTCAGGCAGGTCGCCACCAGTCCTGTCTAGATAATTGCGCTCAAAACTTGGGTATTCAGTACGAATATTTTTTAAAAAGTTAATTGAATAAAAGCCAATAGACAACGACATCATCCCTGTCAGAGCCAAAACAATAAACGGCTTTAATCTAAGTATTGTTAATTTTCGTTTCTTTATATTAAGCATCAGGATAAAAGCACAGAGTATTGGCAAGAATCCCGCCAGCGATGGCAATGTGCGAAGAACGATTGCTTTAAATGAACCTGAGTTCAGATTAGGCAAACTTGTTGCGAATACAGCAGCGAATAATCCACTTAAAATTATGGTAATCAAATACTTTTTACCCAAATAAACATGTCGAGTTAGTATTTCTTGAATCAAGGTTGGTGCAATCAGAATTAACAATATTGAAGAAGCAGCATGGGTGAAAAAAAGTTCAACGGCAAATTCACCAGATAAGAACGCTGCCGACAAAAGTCCAGTGGCAGCAGTTCCAGCTGCAAAAAATTTCAGATCAATTTGCTCGGAAGAATAGAAATAAAAAATTGCCAAAAGCCCAAATAGTTGAAAACCATACATTCCGAACAGAAAAATTAGCGCCGCTAACCAGTGAATAACTAAGCCGTATGCGCGAAAATCCCCACTTATTCCATCTACGAATGCAACCTGGTCAAGCAACATTCCTCGCGAACTTCCGCCGCCGCCCCCGATAATGAAATAAAAGCTGGTGTAAATCGCAGCCAGAATTAAGACCAAATGCAGACTATGAGGTGTAAATAAAGCCTTTGTCCTAACAAACTGGAACAGCCATACTGCACCTAGCGCTCCAGCAAGAATCACGCCATGTGCGACTTTCGCCCCAACAATGCTGAATGCGAGGACAAAGAAGAGTGGCAAAAATAATTTCAATTCTTTTGCATTGAACAAAACAAACAAATATAGAAAAGTGAATAAGAGAAGAGTGCCGTAGATCTGACTTGGACTTGCAATTATCCCAATTTTAAAACCACGTCCCCATGTTTGAATCGTGTCGAAGGAACCCACTATAAGAAGCGACCCAATAATTACCTGCCGACTAAAAGAAAGTCTTTCAAGAAGCGACCAAACGATGAGAACAAGGCCAACAATTGTCATCACCGGAATAATTCGAGTATTTGAGACCCATGCGGGTGCTCCCGAAAGCCGATCATTTAGTCCTGACCATGCATATGCGAACCAGTGGTAATTTGTGGATGTTCCGGCAGCATTTATATTGTCTCTAAATCCCCAGATTGAGAGCGTTTTCGAGATGGCTTCATAAAGTGCAAAGTCTGAATCTTCAATCCACCAACCAATTGGGCGTTTGAGCAGTGAGAAAATCGAAGTCAAAAATGCGATCAGAGATAGGGGTATCAGCCACTTTTTGGAGATCGCCTTGTTCACTTGAAGACTCGTGATTATCAAAAAGATTGCGAACGGAAATGTCCAAAACCATTCCGGCGTCAAAATCAAAAAAATCGTCCCAAAGATGATACAAAAGTCAGCGCACCGAGTTCTTGTCAAACTCAAACTTAGGTTTTGAAGCTTTCGGACTTTGGAACCTTGAAACAGAATCAAGATGATTGGGATAGCCCAAGCGATCTCCGAGATTGGTGTTTTGCGAAAGACTTGATCCAGAATCAGCGTCAGAAGTGACCCTAGGGCAATTCCTACGCCACAAAATTCTTGCCAGGTAATTAAGTTTCGCTTGCTAACAATCCGTAAAATCGTGCCGCCTGCAAAGATCTGAAAAACCAAGAACAATGAAGAAATTATCGATACGCGGAGAGAAACTTCTGATAGTAGTAACAAAAAAAATACCGATAGTGAGACGACTGCAGTCATAACTATGTGGTCTGTTGTCAATTTCTCTGAGTTTGACGGCCCACCTAACCTGCGAGGTAATTGAAGAATACGCATCATCTGTGGTTTAAAACTCTAATCGGATGAATCACTTACAAGTAGATTTCACGTTTTTCGGACGCTTCGCATGCCTTGCGAATTAGAGTACGGAGAGTCGTTATGAAATCCTTACGTCAAATTCAAATAGGAGCGCCGAGCGGAGCGAGCAGATTTCGCTGGTTTTTAATTGGAATGTTGGCTTTCGTATCACTTTGCGCTTGGGCTTTTGCGTCGCCGATCGGTGCGCCGCCTGATGGCGATTTTCATTTGGCGTCAATTTGGTGCGCGCAGGGTGACCGTTTAGGCATGTGCAAACTCGAAAAGGTCAAAGATTCGAGCCAAGTTGAGTTGTTGACGCCGCGAACTTTTTCGCGTTATCAAAACCCTTTTGGACATTTTTGCTATGTAGGTAACCCTGGCGC
>DOHD01000161.1:2370-3215 GCA_003535455.1 Acidimicrobium sp. | reverse complement strand
CTGTTCCGCCAACTGTTCCGCCAACTACTCCCGTGACCACCGTGCCAGCCGCACCGACCGACACGTCGCCGTCATCAACCCCCGCGCCCTAGCCAACTCGCCGCGCATCGCGCGCGGCGCAAACTCGCAACGCCTTAGCGGAGTTTAAAGTTTTCGGCGAGGTTGACGAGCAACCGCGTGCCATACGCAGTCGCGCCGCGCTGCAACCAACCAGCATCGCCATCAGACCACATCGGCCCAGCGATGTCAATGTGCGCCCATGGCAAACCCGAAGTGAACTCGTCCAAGAACAACGCCGCAGTGATCGCACCAGCATCTGGTCCACCAACATTTTTCATATCAGCAATATACGAGTCGAGCAACGTGCGATATTTTTGCTCGAGTGGCAATTGCCAAATTTGTTCGTCGGTTGCACCAGCAGCGGCCACAACTTGATCCACAAATTTTTGATTGTTGCCCATCACGCCCGCCATTTGTGGCCCGAGTGCGCGAGCGCACGCACCAGTGAGTGTCGCGATATCGACGATCGCATCTGGTTTTTGCTCTGCGGCCAACGACAAACCGTCAGCCAACACCAAACGTCCTTCGGCATCGGTGTTGTGAATCTCAACGGTCTTACCGTTGCGCATCGTCAACACATCGCCCATCGCCATCGCGCTTCCTGATGGCAAGTTGTCGGTGCACATCATGTATGCAGTCACTTGATTTCTGCAACCCAACGCCTTGAGCGTGCTCATGGTTGCCAACACTGCAGCCGCGCCGCTCATGTCGGCTTTCATCATCGCGTGACTCGGGTCTGACGGCTTCAAACTGATGCCGCCTGAGTCGTACATCACGCCTTTGCC
>DOHD01000161.1:0-2262 GCA_003535455.1 Acidimicrobium sp. | reverse complement strand
TTCACGCCGATCATTCCGCCGCAACCCATCGCGAGCAATTGATCTTTGTTGAACACCTCGACATTTACACCGGTCTCTGCACCAATTTTTTGTGCGCGCTCGGCGATCATTTTCGCCGTCAAATGCGCAGGTGGCATGTTCGCCAAATCGCGAGCCAAGCAAACCGCGTCGGCAATTGTCTCGCCGCGTTTTGATCCTTTTGTTACGGCGAGGTTCGTCGCACCAGGTGCAACAAGTGTCACTGACGTCAGTTTTGATGTCGCTTTCTTGTCGCTCTTCAACGCGTCATAGCGATGCGTGGCCAAAATCAAACCTTCAGTCACCGCTTGGGCGATTGCTGCACGATCGCCACGACCAGCCGTAGCGATATTCGTCGACAGGCTCGCAACTTTTGCGCTCGCGCGCGCAAGCGTCGCGGCTGCAGTGCGCATCACGTCGGCGTTTGCTTTTGCGGTTTCACCGACACCAACAACGATCGTCAATTGTTTTTTGTTGTTCGGCAAAATGAGTGCCTGACCAAGTTTGCCTTCAAAACCAAGCGCTACGAGTTGATCGCGAGTCATGCCGATTTCTTTGGCGACTGCGCCGTCACTGGCGACCGCAAAGCCGGTTGCTTTTGCCGCAGAGTCGCTCGTCTTGGCAACTTTGAATGTGATCTGATTTGTCTTCATTCGGTTCTCCTTTTAAAAATTATTTTCAATATCAGTCGATACTTTTCACCGGCAACGACTTGCCTTCTTGCCAACGCGCAATCGTCCACAACAAATCTGAGAGACGATTCAGATACGGGCACGCCTGCGACGGTGCGGGCGCCGCGGCCAACGAATGTCGCTCGGCGCGGCGGGCAACGGTTCGACCGACGTCAAGCAAGGCCGCAATTTTATTTTCTCCTGGCACGACGAATTCTGTCGGCGGAGTAAATTTTTCGTCGAGACTGTCGATCATGTTTTCAAGTTTCGTCACCATCTCGGCGGTCACGCGCGATTTGCCGTCGACGAGTTTGTGACGATTTTCTGGCAGCGTCGCGAGTTCGGCCATCAACACCCACAAGTCGCGCATGATGTGCACGAGCAGGTCGTCAAGTTCGGTGCCTTTGCCCGCCTCGGCGCGCGCTAATCCTAAAATCGCTTGCGCTTCGTCGACCGCGCCATACGCTCGTGGCAAAGCCGAATCTTTGCCGACTCGCCCGCCATACAAAAGGCCGGTTGTGCCGTCGTCACCAGCCCGTGTATAAATTTTTTCGCGCGCCATAGCGAGTTACACGCTACTTGATGCTTTTGCCGCCCAGAAGCCGATTCACTGCGCTCACCAACGCCCCCAACCCTTGGTTGACCACATCCGCAACGATCATTTCGTCAGTGCCAAAGTAGTTATGCGCGAGATGATTGCGCATGTCTTTAATCGCCCGCCATTCAATTTTCGGCTCTTGACGAAGCAAACGCTGGTCAACATGACTGACGGCTTCACCTATTTCAATTAGTCGCACTCGAACAGCGTCAAAAATTAACGGATCCGAAAGTGCTCCGCGTTGCAGATGTTGCTCAATTGCGTTGATTGCGACCAAAACGTCTCGCAGCCATTGAGCATTCGTGCGCCTCAAAGTGCAACAGCGTGAGAGAAAACCTCGTCGCGCAGGTTTGGTTTTACAAGTCTCGCCGGACCCAAATCAACTTTTACTCCAAGCAAATCTTTTAGTTTCAATTCGAGAGAAATCATTTTTAATAGACCGACGCCTGGGTCAAGGTCGACCAAAAAATCTATGTCACTACGTTTTTTTGTTTTGCCCGTGGCGACGCTGCCGAAAACACGAACATTGCGTGCCCCATGCTGTCGTGCCAACGCAATTATCTCTTTGCGATGACGCAAAACGAGTCGCGCGAGTTTGCTGTCAGGCAAAGTTGGCGCCTTAGCTCGTCGTCGCGCGCGCAACTCAAGTGTGTACCCAATTATCTCAAGCAGTTGCGTATAAGTGTCTGCGCCGGGTTCACGCTTGCCGCGCTCATAGTCGCTAATCACCGACTGCGCGATTCCCGAACGACGAGCGACCTCAAGCTGCGATAACCCTGACTTTTTGCGCGCATCGCGCAACACTTCTCCGGCTTTCATATCTTTAGTATATAGCGAATTCGCTATATAACAAGTTCGCCGAATCTGACATGCATCACGCATATGTCCTCGCTTTCTCTCCCCGTGGTTATGTGTGCCCAGGTTCGCGACAGGGGTCGGGTACTCTCGGGTGATGGCATTCAACAAACCGCGCAC
>DOHD01000158.1 GCA_003535455.1 Acidimicrobium sp. | reverse complement strand
TGAACTTCAATAACGCATCGGCGGGGCTCGATTCAAAACGACCATGCCAAAGTGGTTGATCAGTCATTGTCGATACCTGCAAGATTTTTGATGTCTCTGGCGAGTCGTTTCGCCGAATAATTCGAGTTGGCCACGCACAACATTGTGTCATCGCCAGCAACCGTGCCGAGTAAACCTTGCAATCGAGATCGATCAAGCGCCGAGGCCACTACATGAGCACAACCCGGTGGTGTGCGCACGACAACAATCGGTTCGTTGAACTGCACATCGGCAACCCATTCGGCGAGCACTCGCTTTAGTTGATCTGGTGGCGAGAGACGATCTGGTTCGAATTCTGGCAACGCATAGGTCGTCTCGCCCGTTGCCGTGCGAACTTTGACCGCCCCCAGATCTTCGAGATCACGCGAAACAGTCGCCTGCGTAGCTTTGATTCCTTTCTTTTTGAGCAACTCGCGCAACATTGGTTGGCTCGTGACTTTTTGCGAACCCACAATTTTGGCGATCAATTGTTGTCGCTGAACTTTCGAACTCATATTGTGACCCCCATTAAATGTGCGAGCACGCCTCTTGCGGCATGCATTCTGTTGTGTGCTTGCGAAACCACGCGACTCTGTGATCCATCGATAACTTCAGCGGTCACTTCAACTTCGCGATGAGCTGGCAAACAATGCATAAAGATCGCACCGCTATCAGCCACAGCCATCACACTGGCGTCGACTCTGAAATTTGCGAAGTCGATCATCCGCTTTGCAGTTTCGGCTTCTTGACCCATTGAAACGAATACGTCGGTGTGCACGGCGTGTGCACCAATGGCGGCAATCTGTGCCGATGAATGCTGTTCTACCGATGCCGCACCCAATTTTGAGATTCGATTCAGTTCGTTGTCGTCGGCACCATAACCCTTGGGGCACCCCATACGAACATGCATGCCCTCAAGAGCACACGCTTCAAGAAGTGATCTGGCCACATTGTTGTAGTCGCCGATCCACGCCACGGTTTTTTTGGCTAGGTCACCCAATTCTTGTCGCATCGTCAACACGTCGGCAATCGCCTGCAAAGGATGTGATTGTTCGCTGAGCATATTGATAATCGGCACACTCGAAACTTTCGCCATTCGTTGCAAAACCGAGTGGGCGAACACTCTGGCGGCGATCACATGGTGATAGCCAGCCATAATTCGCGTCACATCTTCAACCGTCTCGCGTTCATCAAAGCCGACTTCTTCGCCGCGCGTGAAAATTGGGTGACCACCAAGTTGCACGACGGCCATCTCCATGCTGTGACGGGTTCGATTCGATGGCTTTTCAAAAATTAGCGCAACGCCTTTGTCGGCAAGTGGCCGCCCAAGTTTTGAGATTTCGGCCTGCGCGAGCGTCAATACTGCATTCAAGTCGCGTGCCGTAAGGTCTGTGACATCGAGAAAATGCCGAACGCTCATAAAACCTGCTTCATTATCGCGACCGCTTCGTCAATCTCTTCTGAACTCACGTTAAACGGCGGCGCCAAACGCAACGCGTGGCTTGTGACACCGTTGACAACCAAGCCGAGTTCAAGCAATTGTGACGCTACTTTTTTGGCATCAAATTCACGTTTCAACTCTGCAGCCAACAACAAACCTCGACCGCGCACATCGACCACGCCACCAATAGTTCGAAGTTTCGCCGTCAGCTCATCACTTTTTTGCTGCACGACCGCAGGCGCATTCATGTCGATCATCAATTGCATGGTCGCGCGAGCCGCGGCGGTGGCAAGCGCCGTTCCGCTATAAGTGCTGCCGTGATCACCAGGTTTAAACACGCTCGCGACTTGTTGACTCGCCCACAGCGCGCCGATCGGCATGCCGTTGCCCATGGCTTTAGCCAACATCACGACATCTGGTTTGATGTTTGCATGTTCGAACCCAAACCACTTGCCAGTTCTCGCAAAACCTGTTTGCACTTCGTCAATCATCAACAAAATGCCCCGCTCGGTGCACATCTTTCGTGCTGCTTGCAGATATTCAACCGAGGCTGGCACAACGCCACCCTCGCCCTGAATTGTCTCAAGCAAAACTGCAGCGACTGTTTCATCAAGTGCCGACTCGAGTGATGCGATGTCATTAAATACGACATGACGAAAACCTTCTGGCATCGGCGCAAATGGCTCGTGTTTTTCGGGCTGTCCAGTTGCGGCTAAAGCTGCGAGTGTTCGGCCATGAAAACTGCCTAGTGCGCTGACCACGACATGTTTGCCGCGCCCGCCAAATTTTCGCGCCAATTTGATGCCGGCTTCATTGGCTTCGGCCCCAGAGTTGCAAAAAAACACTTGCCCGTAGCCGGCACCTTCGCCACAAGCTTCGCTAAGCAACTTGTCGACCATCAATGCTGTTTGAGTCGCAACTGGGTTCGCAAAAAAATTGCTGACATGCAACAAAGTGTTTGCCTGGTGAGCGATCGCTGCCGCGACAACGGGGTTGCTGTGTCCAAGCGATGTCACCGCAATGCCACACAAAAAATCTAAATATCGTTTGCCGTTTGTATCCCATAACTGCGTGCCTTGACCACGCTCGAACATCACTTGCGGTGCGCCAAATACGGGCATAAAAGGACAAGACGGTCGCCCACTCAATATTGCAGTTGCAGTTTTGGTTACCGCAAAAGCGTGAGTATCAGTTTTAGTCATTAACTCTCAACCTTTCGAAACCATCGTGCCGACACCCGCGTCTGTAAAAAGTTCGAGCAACAACACATGCGCGATTCGGCCGTCCAAAATATGGGCCTGAAACACTCCACGCTCAATCGCCGAGACACAACTCTCAATCTTTGGGATCATCCCACCGTCGATCGCCCCAGACCCGAGCAAGGCACGCAATTGAGAGGTAGTCGCCTGGCGCAGCAACGAAGTTGATTCATCCTTGTTGCTTCGCACCCCGGCAATATCGGTCAGATAAATCAGTTTTTGCGCACCAAGAGCTTCGGCCAGAGCACCAGCCGCAATATCGGCATTGATGTTGTAGGCCTGACCAGACTGATCTGAACCAATTGTCGCCACGACTGGCACCTGCGACTCAGCGAGCATCTTCTTGACAATCGTCGCGTCGACTTTGGTGATTTCGCCAACGAAACCCAACGCTTCATCATGAGGCACAACCATAAACATGTTCGCATCTTGACCCGACACACCGACCGCTGGCGCACCATGTTGGTTTATCGCCGAAACTAATTGCGGATTCACCGTGCCGAGAAGCACCATGCTGACGATTTGCATCGTTTCGGCATCAGTGACCCGAAGTCCATTGTGAAAATCTGGCTTCTTACCCAGTCGCTCCATCATCGCCGAGATTTGTGGTCCACCACCATGTACTACAACTGGTTTGAAACCAACGGCGTGCAACAAGGCAATATCTTTTGCAAACGCAGCGAGAGCGTCTTGGTTCGTGGCGCCAGCCAGAGCGTTTCCGCCATATTTGACGACGACAGTTTTGCCTGCGAATTTTTGTATATAAGGCAATGCTTCGATCAGCAAGTTTGCGATTTGCGCCGAGTCAGATACTGACTGATCTATTGCCGTTCTTTCTTTTGTCGTCATGGATACATTCCAACTCTGCTGAGACCGAAAGTTTCGTCTAAACCCAATGCGACATTGGCAGCCTGTACTGAGCCACCTGCGGCACCCTTTGTCAAATTATCGATCGCCGACAACACGACTACATAACCTGTGCGCTGATCGAACCTTGCCGACAAGTGCACCGAGTTGGTGCCCAAAGTCGCTTTTGTCGATGGAGATGCCGGCCGCACCGCAACGAATGGTTCGCGCGCATAAGCCCTGCTCAATACGGCGAGCAGTGAGGCCGTGCTTGTCGCCGCCTTATCAATTGGTCTGGCATAACAAGTTGCGAGAATACCTCTGTTCATTGGCGCAAGGTGAGGAGTAAACAAAATTTGGGCGCCAGTGACCTGTTCGATCTCTGGTGTATGTCGATGGTCAAGTAAACCATATGCGGTGAAATCTTCGTCTACCACACAAAACGAATTGCTATTTTTCAACGCTCGCCCAGCACCCGAGACACCGGATGCTGCGTCAACAATGACGCCAGTTGTCGAAATCACTTCGGCTTTCACCAACGGTGCTAGCGCCAAACTTGCCGCCGTTACATAACAACCCGGCGTGGCGATCAATTTCGCAGTTTTTAGCTCTTGGCGATACAACTCAGGCAAACCATATACCGCAGCTTGCAATTCTTTTGGTTGATCATGATCGAAGCCATACCAAGTTGGATAGAGCGAAGAATCTTTCAATCTAAACGCGGCGCTGCAATCGACTATGAGTCGAACCTTGTCAATTAGTTCGGGCACGATTTTAAGACTGGCTTCATGGGGCAAGGCCAAAAAGACAACATCGCACTTCAACGCCCTGTCTAGCGAATACTCATCAAAAACCAAATTTGGATAAGCAGTAGTCAAACTCGGATACAAAGTTGAAGCCAAAACCCCAGCCTGCGAATCTCCCGTTGCATAAACAACGTTGAACTCGGGGTGGCTCGCACAAAGCCTTAATAGTTCTGCACCGACAAAACCAGAAGCGCCCAATATCCCGACTGAAATCATAGATGTATGATTATACGGTCTAATGCATGGTTATGCAAGCATTGTTTTCAGCGCTTTAGACCGAGCACTTTCGCAGACTTCTCGCTGTGGGCAGCCCAAATAATGATCGTTGACGATGCCCAATGACTGCATCGCCGCATACATAGTTGTCGCGCCGACAAACTTAAAGCCGAATTTGCGTAGGGCATTCGACATCGCCTCAGATTCGGGGGTTTGACTGCGAATGTCCCGTGGCAATTGTGGCGGCTTTGCTTGTTTTTGACCTTGATTCTCTAGGCAATACCCCCAGACAAATTTCGCCAGTGAACCGCCATCATGTTGCATCTGCAACGTCATTTTGGCGTTGTGAATCGTCGCTTCAATTTTGCCTTGATGTCTGATGATTTCGACATTTTTCAACAAGCGCGAAACATCTCTATCCGTAAACTTCGCAACAACGTTCGGATCAAAATTTTTAAATGCCACCCGAAAAGCCGGGCGTTTTCGCAAAATCGTCAGCCAACTGAGACCTGACTGAAAACCTTCAAGACATATTTTTTCGAAAATTCGATCATTATCGACAACCGGCATTCCCCACTCTTGATCGTGATAGCGCCGATACTCAGTGTCTAGCCCGCACCAACCGCATCGCGACACCCCGTCGTCGCCTACAATTAGTGCCGAATCTAATGCCACGTTAATTGTCTTTGACAAAGTGCTTTTGGTTTGAAATTAGTCGCGAAGTCTTGCCCCAAGTTTGGCTGCGGCATCAAGAAACTTTTGTCGAATCGCAGTCACTTCGGCGTCGGTCAAAGTGCGATCAGCGGCTTGAATACACAATCTAAAGGTCAGACTTCTAGAGTCTTTCGGCAAACCCGCACCGCGATAAATGTCGAACAATGCGAGGTCGACGAGTTCTGCGCCGCCAGCTTGGCGCAACGCCTTGATTACCGAGCCCGCCGATTGGCTATTCGGCACCGAAAAAGCCAAGTCAAAGTCGCTACGCGGAAATCGACTAACCGGTTTTGCCACCACTACTCGCGGAGTCTCGGCAAGCAAAATTGAAAGATTCAACTCAAGACATGCAACCGAAGTATTGATCTGATGTTGTGCCAACACTCGAGGATCAATTTCACCAACACACCCCAAGACTTGCTTACCTCGTCGCAAAATCGCACTGCGCTTTGGGTGATATCCAGGCTCAACGCCTGCCTGATCGAGCTGCGCGCCAAAACCCATCACACTAGAAATCTGACTCCACCAATCGAGAGCGAGCGCACTCGACTCGCCCACACCCACTAAGCAAAGTGATTCGTATTCGGCGGGCAAACCTTCGACAGAGTCTTGTTGGCCAGCCGGGTATACATGGCCCAGTTCAAACAACAAAATATTGCTTGCGCGATGCGAGAGATTGAAGTTGATCGCCTTCAATAGACCCGGACGCAGCGATGTGCGTAAAACACTCTCTTCGTAAACGAGTGGATTAGCAAGTCGTATCACGTTGTCTTCGGGCAAACCTGATTTGATGAGGTCGCCTGGTGCCAAAAATGGATTCGGCATCGCCTCGCTTAGCCCCATGCTCAGGACCAATTCGCGAATATCACGACGACGTTGCTGGATTGACGAAAGCCGACCGTGCATCGTCGACTGCGGCACGACTTTGCCCAAATTCTGATAGCCGTAATGCCTAGCGATTTCTTCGACGATGTCGATCTCGGTTTCGCAATCAGGGCGCCAGGACGGTACTGCGATTTTGAGAATTGCCGAGTTCGACAACTTTGATGACGAAGTCGATTTGGTGATGAAGCCGATCTTGGCGAGCATTGCCGAAATAGCTTTTGTCGAAAGCTTCACGCCCAAAATGCGCGTGACCTGCGAACTTCGCAACGCGACGATTTTCTGTTTAGGTGGCAGAGTCTTTTCTTTGACATCTGTCGCGGCGCTGTGGACGACCAAATTTGGGCACGATTCGCGCAACAATGCCGCGAACCGACTGACTGCGAGGTCGATGCCGTGCGGATCGACCCCGCGCTCGAAGCGCATCGACGCTTCAGACTTGAGACCAAGTCGTGTCGCCGTTCTTGCGACACCTGAAGATTCGAACCATGCGGTTTCAAGTGCGACGGTTTTCGTGTTCGCGCCGATTTCTGTCGATGCCCCACCCATCACGCCAGCCAAACCGATCGGCGTATCTTTGCCATCACATATCAAGAGATCGCCTGATTCGAGATCTCGAACTTGACCGTCTAATGTCAGCAATGTTTCACCATGGCGAGCACAGCGAATTTTAAAACCGTTGTTCACTTTGTCTGCATCAAAAGCGTGCGTCGGTTGGTTAAGTTCAAGCATCACCAAATTCGAAGCGTCGACCACGTTGTTGATCGGTCGCATTCCGCTGTTCGAAAGTCTTCGAGCGACCCAACTCGGTGAATCACCCACAACGACACCAGAAATCACGGTCATGTTGTAACGGGCACAGCGTTTTTTGTCGGTGATCGTAACTTTTAGCTTTCGGGCCGGACCTTTTTTCGCTTTGTCGCCTTGTGGTGGTGAAACTTTGACACCCAAATGCGCACCCAGATCACGGGCGACGCCAAGATAGCCGTTGCAGTCAGGTCGATTTCGTGTCACGTCCAAATCAAAAACACAATCGCTTGCAATCTTCAATGCGTCAAACAAGTCGGCACCAAGTTTCAGCCCGCTCGGCAAAATCATGATTCCGTCTGAATCTGCAGTCAGGCCCAACTCGGTGCCAGAGCAGAGCATGCCGTGGCTTTCAATGCCAAGAATTCCGCGAGGCGTTATGATTCGACCATCGGGCATCACGGTGCCGAGCGTCGCCAACGGAATCAAATCGCCAGGTTTCATGTTGAAGGCACCACACCAAACATGCAACTCTTTGCCATCACCTGCATCTACATAGACGCGGTGAACTTTTTCGGCGTCAGGATGACGCTCGGTGCGCAAAACTTTGGCTACTACGACGCCTTTTACGGGTGTGCCGACTTTCGAAGTCGATTCAACTGCCAAGCCCAGGTTGGTCATCGCCTCGGCAAGTTTTTCATTGTCATCACCAAACGCACCGAATTCGTTCAACCATGAATTCAGAATCTTCATTAGAACTGCCTCAAAAATCTCAGATCGTTCGCATACATCTCGCGAATGTCTTCGACCTTGTGACGCTCTTTTGCCATGCGATCAATGCCGAATCCAAATGCAAAACCACTGAACTCTTCGGGGTCTATGCCTCCACTAACCAAAACATTCGGGTGAACCATGCCGCATCCGCCAAGTTCTATCCATTCGCCGTCTTCACGGCGAATGTCGAACTCGGCGCTCGGCTCGGTAAATGGAAAGAATGACGGTCGAAGTCGACTAGTGAACTCACTACCAAAAAATGCCTTCGTAAAAGATTCGATTGTTCCCGCCAGATGCGCGAACGTGATACCCCTGTCGATCACGAGACCTTCAATTTGGTGAAACACCGGCATATGAGTTGCGTCGGGCGTGTCTCGTCTGAAAACACGGCCGGGCATGATCGCATAGATGGGTGGTTTCCAAGACTTCATCACCCGAATCTGAACTGGCGAAGTGTGCGTGCGAAGCAACACCGAGTTTGGTTCGCCGTATTCAAGAAACATCGTGTCGAATTCTGAGCGTGCTGGGTGCGACTTGGGCATATTTAGCGCCTCGAAGTTGTGAAAATCAGTCTCAACCTCAGGACCTTCTGCAATCTGAAAACCCAAACCAATGAAGACATCTTCAAGTCTCTGGGTTGCCTGAGTGACGATATGGCTATGACCACGTCGACGCTGCACCAACAATTCGGTCAGATCGAGCGACTCGCTTTCGATGCGCGCTGAAATCTCGCTGTCGACAAACTCGCGAGTTCGAGACTCAAGTGCTGCAGCAATCTCGGTTGCCGCCGCATTAAGCAACTGACCGATTGACCGCTTATCTTCAACCGACGGCAGTTTTCCCATTTCGCTCTTAAAACTATTTAACAGGCTGTCTTTTTTATTTAGATCTGCTGAAAGCGCACGCAGCCCGGCGAGATCTGCCGCACTTCTAATCGCCAACATCGCTGACTTTTTGGCCTCATTGATCGCCGCGGTCATTGACCCAACAAGGTTTTGCTCAGACATCGTTATCTAACTTTAGTCTTCGGCGACTTCGCGACTGGGCTACTTATTGTGTTGGCGCTTAACTTCAAAGCACAAAAGAGTGGCAGCCATCGCAACATTCAGGCTCTCAGAACGACCTGCATGTTGAATTGTCAGCCATCCGTCAAGTTTGGTGCTACTTGGCAACCCATGCGCCTCGTTGCCAAGCACGATTGCCACACGACCCGACAAATCGGCGGCGTTGAAGTCAACTGATTTTTCTAGTTGATGACTCGATGAACCCCAAGTTTTAAACCCAAGGGCTGCGACTTGTTCAAGTGTCACCGATTCGAAAACCGGAATGTTGAATATTGCGCCAGCAGATGCCCGCACGACCTTTGGGCCGAATGCATCGACCGTTCCGCTGGTCAACAACACTGCACTTGCTCCCGCTGCTTCTGCCGACCGAAGAATTGTGCCTAGATTTCCTGGATCTGAAATTTTGTCGGCGACTACAACCCAGGCCTCACCAGCACTCTTCAAGTCATCAATATCGTGTTCTTTTTTTAGCGCGATCGCGATCACCGGTTGTGGGCTTGTTGTCGAGGCGACACGCTCAATTACACCCGGCGCCAAATCATTAACTGCGCTGCCCGCGCCCGAACATGCAGACGCACCCGGAGCAACGAATTGTGATTCAATCTGCCAGCCCGCACGAATCGCCTCGTCAATCAGCGTCGCACCCTCGACGACGAACGCCTTTTCTCGCGCGCGCTCAGATTTATCGTTTACAAGTCGGCGCAGTCGCTGAACTCGATTACTCGTGAACGCGAGCGGCGAAAGACTCAGACGAGTGCGCCCTTTGCTGTTTCAACCAATTTGGCGAAGGCTTTTTCGTCATGCACGGCGAGGTCGGCCAAAATTTTTCGGTCGACAGTGATGCCCGCAGCAGACAAACCTGCAATAAAACGGCTGTAGCTCATTTCATGCATACGACAACCAGCGTTGATTCGTTGAATCCACAGACTGCGAAACTCGCCCTTCTTTGCCCGACGGTCACGAAACGCATACTGACCCGAGTGCAGTACCTGCTCGTTTGCCGAACGAAAAGTGCGGCTTCGATCGCCGTAATAACCCTTTGCTTTTTCAAGAATTGCCCTGTGCTTTTTGCGGGCATGAACACCACGTTTAACTCTGGCCATCTTCGATTCCTTTCGTTATTGGTTTGAATTCAGATCTTTTGATATTTTGATTTACCGCTCGGCAAGCAGGCGCTTGATTCGCTTGACATCGCCAGTATGAACATCAACAGTGCCGTCAAGGCGACGTGTGCGCTCGCTTGATTTGTGTTCGAACAAGTGCTGACGCATCGACTGCTGACGGCGAAGCTTGCCCGTGCCTGTTTTTTTAAATCGCTTTTTGGCTGTCTTGGATGTTTTCATCTTTGGCATTTTGTGTCTCCGTTTCGGTTGTCGTTACTGAATCATCTTGTTTGATAGTCGTGGGTTTAATAACTGTCGGTTTGGCTGCGTCGGGCTTCGGGTTTGCAGGGCGTTTGGCGGCTTTTTTATCTGGCGAAAGAACCATCGTCATATTTCGACCTTCAAGTCGAGCCGAGGTGTCAACTTTGGCGATCGGACCGAGTTGCTCGATCACTGCATCCAAAATCTTCGAACCCAACTCTGGGTGAGCCATTTCTCTACCGCGAAATTGCAGGGTGACTTTGACCTTGTGGCCTTCGTCGAGAAACTCGAGCATATGGCGCACCTTGGTGTCAAAGTCTCCTTTGGCGATCTTCGGCTTGAACTTGACTTCCTTCATTGTGATCTGCACCGTTTTTTTGCGGGACTCTTTCAGTCGCTGTGCCTCTTCGTAGCGAAACTTGCCGTAGTCCATAATGCGACATACGGGTGGCTCTGCTAACGGAGCAACTTCAACAAGGTCTAAATCGGCCTTGCGTGATCGCTCAAGTGCATCTTCGATACTGACGACTCCAACTTGTGACCCATCGGCATCAACTAGTCGAACCTGCTTGGCTCGAATTCTCTCGTTGTAGCGTGGCTCATTATTTGGCGGTGCTATGACTGTTCACTGCTTGACAAGCGGCTGTGCCTCCTCTTTCGTGTTGAATAAAATCAAACTTCGAAAGATTGACCCGTTACGGCACGCGGGTCGAAGCCAGCCACGGCAGCGCCGAGGCTTTCAGCTTGACCAAGACGCACTCAGCAACGAGGTTCGATCAATCGAACTCTGTAAAACTTTGTGGCAAGGTGGGAAACTAGTTTCCACTTTTGCTAAGCCATAATGGTAGCGCAAATGAGTGACAACCCCACCTCAGACCAAGACAAAGCGATGGCCGAGGCTCGCGCTCGCCTCGCCGAAACACCCGCCAAAGTGGTGGTTGCCAACCATGTGATCGGCCTCTACGAACTGGCAGCAATACATCTTGGTGCGAACCCACCAAGATTCGAAGATGCACGATTGGCAATTGACGCACTTGCCGCAATAGTCGACTCGCTCGGCAGTCGACTTGGCGAAGAACACGAAACTTTCAAAGATGCGCTGGCGAATATTCGTTTGGTTTATGTCAAGTTGACGACCGAAAATAGTTAACTCGGTTCTACCTAACCAAAAATTGTCTTGGCATCGAGTCGAGCACCCCGCAACCACTCTTCGACCGACATTTCAGACTTGCCTTCTGGTTGCACGACTTCTATCGCCAAGGCACCATCACCAGAGGCGATGAGACACGACGACTTACTGAGTTCACAAACCTGGCCGTTTTTGAATTCTTGAGAGTCTTTCGACATCAAATGCGCCCGCACGATCTTTAGCCGACGACCATTGACGTAGGTGAAAGCTCCACCGACGCGCACCTGGCGCAAAATCTGACTAGACGTCCCCTGCCAATCAATTAATAGATCGGCAGTTTGTATTTTCTTGGCATAACTTACTTCGCCGGTTTGGGCAATACCGCGATCAAAACCAATCTTGACGATTCTTAGCAACATCTTGACTGCGACTTCGTTTAACTTTATGCGCAATGAATTGAGATCGTCAGAGGCGTTGATAATGACTTCTTGACGATCAAAGATTTCGCCTTCGTCGAGCTTTTCAACTACACGCATGATACAAACACCAGTCTTGCTGTCTCCGGTCAAAATTGCCCGCTCGACTGGGGCTGCACCGCGCCATCGTGGCAAGAGTGAGAAATGTACGTTGATCATCGGAACCTGAGACAAAACTTCAACTGAAATCAATTCACCAAACGCAACGACGACACCAAGAAGGTTTTGTGTCTCGTTGGCGAGCGTCATGACATCGTTTACTTCGTGAGAAACGCGGATGCCGAGTTTTTGTGCGGCGATTTTTACTGGGCTCGGCGAAATTTCACCGCCTCGACCCCGACGAGCATCTGGTCGTGTCACTACAAGTTCGACATTGATGTCGTTTGCGACTAGAGCTTGCAGATGTGGCACGGCAACTTCAGGTGTACCAAAAAACACGACGCTGGTGGCTCCGGCAATCGGCAACGGCGCTAGCGAATTCACGAAAGTTTGAGGTGCGTCGGTTCGCTTTCGCCAGGGATAGTTTCACGTCGTCGATATTCGGCAAGCGCTTGTTTGCGTTGATCGGGTGTCATTCTTTCAAACATCAACACACCTTGAAGATGATCGATTTCGTGTTGAAACAGCCTCGCCAAGAGTTCATCGGCTTCAATTTGAATCGTGTTGCCATCGAGATTCGTCGCCTCGACGAGAACGAGCTTTGGTCGCAGCATCTCGACATAAAGCCCAGGGATCGACAGGCAGCCTTCGTCGTATACCCATTCACCGCTCGACTCGACAATTTTTGGATTTATCAAAACCTGCGGTTGATCGTCGACATCATAGACAAAAAGTTGTTTTTGAACACCTATCTGTGGTGCAGCAAGACCCAAACCCGGAGCCTGATACATAACTTCAAACATTTCGTCGGTGAGTTTGATCAATTTTGCATCAATGTTCGTGATCTCTGCGGCGCAGGTTTTTAACACGGGATCACCGAAGGTTCTGATGTCGTAACTCACTGAACCAAGGCTATCTAAGTGGTGGCCTTCGTAGATCTATACGCGTGGTGGGTCAATGTGAATCGACAGCCGAGATTTTGCGGGTCGCTTCGCGTTCATCAGCACATCTGTCAACTGCTGCCAACTGTCTGCACGAACCAGACCAGAATCTGTGTCTTTATTCATGGTCTGAACGGTCGATGAAAACTCGAATGACTCGGCCAATGAATCTAAAAACAACTTTGCGCCCTTGCCAGAAACTTGAGCAATTGAACCAAACGGAGGAAACTTCAACAGTGATCGGCGAGCCTCGTCATCGGCGAAGTATCCACTGAAGTCTCCCGTCGTTAGAGCCACCAATAGTGCGTTATCGGGCGTGTGTGTCTGCAATAAAATTTTCGGGTTATTTTTCGAGCGACCGACAAGTCGAATTGCATGGATGATGAGTGTCGCGACAATTTCGTTGGCACGATATCTCGGAGCCAGCAACTCTGAGTCAATATCTAGAAATACGACAGTGTCTGCATTTTGCACTCGATGCAAAACCGCCTCCGTGCCGACGAAAACATTGGCGCGTTCGTTGACAGAGTCAGTTGCAGCAGTTACTTCAACCACAGAGCGGTTCGCTGCCGCTTCAAGTTCCTCGCGAAGCCGAGCGACCCCTGGTTTAAGCACGGCACAACTACTTGAACCACAAATTTGGCAGATGACAGGTCTGGTTTCTCCACACCTCGGGCAATCAAGAATCTTGGCATCTAGTTGGTTCAATGCGGCATCACATTTCTCGCATCGCAACACAGCGCGACACGAACCGCAAGCGGTCAGTCTTGCGCGACCTTTGGTGTTCAGAACGCATACAACTCGCCGCGACTTGTCGCGCAACTCGGCGATTAAATCAGATGAAACCAAAGATCGACTCCATTGTTCGTCTTTGTTGCGGTCAACAATCAATGTTTGAGGCCACGAATTTTCTGAGTCAAAAACGATGCGATGGCTAGCCCACCTTCGTGCAGTCAGAGATGGAATTGGCGAAAGCAAAATACATCGAGCACCAGCCCGCTCAGCACGCTCTATAGCCACATCTCGTGCGTGCCATGTCGGACTTCTTTCTTCTTGCAGCAAGTCGTCATGCTCATCGACCACGACGATGTTGGCGAATTTTTGAACCGGTGACCAGACCGCGCTTCGGGTACCAATAACAACATCCACCCCGCCGTATGCCATTGCCCAGTCATTCGGCCACTGAGCCACCGAAAAATTGTTGGATTTGAGAGCAGCGGCCAAAAGCTTTACGCGATGCTGAGTTGGCATTATGACGACCGTCGGTCCATCGCATGCAATTGCCGATATCAATGGTGTCAAATTTGTCAATGGCGCGAGATTAAGCAACCCACCACCAAAATTTCTGATCTTTTCGAATGACTCCGAGGTGTGTTTAATCGCCCGTGGCATATAGCGCGAAGCGGGCACCGTTTTGACAAGCGTTTCTGGTGCGGCCGTCGATATAAACGAACGCATTCGTCCCGCCCAGCGCTTTGTCGCCCAACTAGCGAGGTCGATAATTTCTTTTGTCGCACCGAGACCCAACACCTTGATGACGCTTTTGATTTTTGCAATTTCAAGTCCAGTACTCGGTTCGCCGAGTTCGACCACCCAACCAGCGACATTTCGACCGTGCAACGGCACCCGAACACGAACACCGATACGCACTTGGTCACCAAGTGCGTCGGGCACCAAATAATCAAAAATTTTGTCGATACCCGTCACATCGGGCACGACTCGCGCTACCCGAACCAAGGGCACCGCAGTTTGAATCAGAGTTTGACTGCTGCCTTGAACTCTTTGAGCTTCGACAATTTCTCCCAGGTGAAGTTCGGTTCATTGCGACCGAAGTGCCCATAGGCGGCGGTTTTTTGATAGATCGGGCGCTTCAAATCAAGGTCGCGCAAAATCGCCGCTGGTCGAAGGTCGAAAATCTCGCGCACGGCGGCTTCGATTACCGATTCATCAACCGTGTTGGTGCCGAAGGTCTCGACAAAAATACTGATCGGATGTGCCATGCCGATCGCGTAAGCGACCTGCAATTCACATCGCTTCGCCGCACCCGACGCGACAACATGTTTGGCGACCCAACGTGCCGCATACGCCGCCGATCGGTCAACCTTTGAAGGATCTTTTCCACTAAATGCTCCACCACCATGACGACCCATTCCGCCGTAGGTATCAACAATAATTTTGCGACCTGTCAAACCTGTGTCGGCGTGAGGGCCACCTTTGACGAATTCGCCGGTTGGGTTGATGTAGACCGAATAGTCGTCTTTTGCAAACTGCGCAGGAATCACCGGGCGAATAACTTGTTCAATCAGATCTGGTCGTATAACAGTGTCACGGTTGATACCATCGGCGTGTTGCGTTGAAATCAAAACGGTTCGCAAACGAACCGGCACTCCGTTTTCATAATCAAAAGTGACTTGAGTCTTGCCATCAGGACGTAGATAAGGAATCGCGCCCGACTTGCGAACATCGGTCAGTTTTTCTGCCATTCGATGCGCCAACCAGATCGGCAACGGCATCAGGTCTTCTGTTTCTGTGCACGCGTAACCAAACATCATGCCTTGGTCACCAGCACCTTGACTATTCAACTTGTCTTCGCCACTCTTGCCGGCCCGAATCTCTTCACTGACGTTTACGCCTTGGGCGATGTTTGGGCTCTGTTCATCGATACTGACAATCACACCACACGTATTGCCATCAAAACCATAGAGTGCGTTGTCATAGCCGATGCCCTTGATTACTTCTCGAGCGATTTTTGGGATATCGACATATGCACTGGTTGTAATTTCGCCTGCTACGACACACAGACCGGTGGTCAGCAATGTTTCGCATGCGACTCGCCCATTGGCATCTTCTTCTAAAATCGCATCAAGCACCGCATCAGAGACTTGGTCGGCCATCTTGTCCGGGTGACCTTCGGTCACGCTCTCTGAAGTGAATGAATATTTTTTCATCGACGCAGACTTCGCGACTTACTCGGCTGCTGGCTCAGTTGCTGAGTCTTGCATCGCGTCGAGTTCTGCCTGCTTTTCAGCGGCCATTGCCGCTTCGTTTTCTGCCAGGACTTCTTCGATTGTCTTGGCGACGAGCTGAATTTTGCCAGCGGCAATTTCTTCAAAGCTGATCGAAAGTGGCTTGCGTGCCGTCGAACTAACTTGCGGCGGCACCATGTTGCCGAGACCATCGCCGAGTTGGTTGAAATATGAGTTGATTTCGCGCGCTCGACGAGCCGAAAGTGTCACGAGAGAAAATTTCGAACCCGTATAACCCATCAACGACTCAATTGCTGGGTTCATCATCGTGTCTTCGGTTGTCACTATTGCCTCCTGGCGATCGACACAAAGCGAGTAAAACCGCCTCGCTTGCGGCTATTGAGTATAGCCCTCTATCTAACTCGGCGTGCGCTGGTTTCGCTCATAGGCGATGATGCGACTCATTTCATCGAGGGTCGATTCAAGGTCATCGTTGATAATCACGTAGTCGGCAATGGCTTTGCCCACGGGCTCTTCTTCTTCGGCTTTGCGTAATCGCTTCTCAACTTTTTGGTCGGCATCACCGCGACCCCTGAGTCGTGCTTTTTGCTCTTGCCTCGATGGTGGCAACACGAACAGCAGAAGCGCAGATTCATTGAGACGCTTTACTTGTTGTGCACCGTCAACTTCAATTTCGAGCACCAAGTCTTTGCCAGCGGGTGGATTAGGTGTCGGAGTGCCGTATAAATTGCCGAGAAAATCTGTCCATTCAAGAAACCCGTTCGCGGCAATCTTGTCTTCGAATTCGCTTCGAGACACGAATTTATAGGCGTCGGCTGCCTCACCTGGCCGTTGTTCGCGTGTCGTCCATGAGCGACTCAACCACAAGTTTGCATCTCTTTGTACCAGTTTTTCGACGATCGTACTTTTACCAACACCACCCGGACCTGAAACCACAATCACCAAACCAGAATTTTTTGAGTTCACTGAATTCGCCTCAATAGCGACATTCGCTCGTCATCAGCAAGATCGCCCAACTTAAGTTTGTGTGAAATTTTCATTTCGTCAAGCACTTGTCGTGCACGAATTTTGCCAACATCTGAAAAAGACTCAAGAGCTTTGACTACATATATATAGCTGAGCGCAAATTCTTCTGTGGGCTGCAGCACCGAAGATTTCGATCTAGAGCCGTCTTTGATTTGGTCAAGCACAATGTTCATCTTTTGACGCAACTCAAGCACACCAGCAATAATGCGTTCGCGGGTTTCAAAGCCAACAGGCGTCGTTGCCATTAATTCATTCTAGTTCTAAGCCACAAAATCTTGTTATTCAGACTTTGATTCGAGCCCACCTCGATGCGATGCCGAAGTCACCTGCGACCAATCTGAAATCAAGTGTTTGTCGGCCCATTTATTGAGTTGTCGCAAGATCTTGATCGGGGCTTTTGGGTCAGCAAAAGTCGCCGTGCCCACCTGAACAACGTCGGCACCAGCAAGCATCAATTCGGCTGCAGTCCGACCGCAAACAACACCTCCCGCCCCGACGATTCTGATCTGCGGCAATGCCGCGCGTACCTCATATATGCATCTGACAGCAATGGGATGCAACGCTGATCCTGATAGTCCCCCGCGAATATTGCCCAACACGGGTAGGCCCGTGTTCGTATTGATCGCCATTCCAATTGCAGTATTGACCAGCGTCACCGCCTGCGCACCAGCCGAGTGCACGGCGCGCGCGACATCGACCAAAATAGGAGTGTTCGGGCTCAACTTTGCCCAGAGAGGCAACTCAAAACCCGAACATGCTTCTACGACCTGCGCACTAAGAACTGAATCGTGACTAAACATCGCGTGGTCGCCGTTCAAATTCGGGCACGAGAGATTCAACTCAATTGCGATTAGATCTTCACGCACTTCAGAGAGCATCTTTGCGGCTAGTCGATAGTCGTCGACGCTGTGACCCCAAATGCTTGCAACAACTTTTGCCCGTGTCTCGCGCAACATCGGCAAATCATTTTCGATAAAACTCGCTACACCTCCTCCTTGCAGACCAACTGCATTGAGCATGCCCGACTTTGTCGGGTGCAGTCGCGGGGCGGGGTTGCCAGGCCAGGCAAAATGGGCAACCGATTTCGTGACGACAGCGCCGATTTCACGCAATGGAAAATATTCTTCGAATTCAGCACCGTAACCCGCGGTGCCAGATGCGGTCAATATCGGCTGAGCGAGTTCGACCGCGCCAATCGAAATCGCTTGGCGAATCATTTTTTGGCGTGAAATTCTTGTAGTGACTTGACCATAAATGGCCGATTACGTTGCTCAATCATCCCTTGCACGGCCGCGCTGGCCGCACTCAACGTTGTAACTACAGAAACGCGACAGTTGTTGGCTGCTTTACGAATCGCTTCGCCGTCACTTCGAGTGCCATAGCCGCGGGGCGTATTGATGACCAGCACGATTTCGCCTGCTTCAATGAGTTTGACAGCGTCATCGACGTTTTTATCAGATGAAATACGTTCCGAAAATTTGCCGACAATGCGAGATACTTGACAGCCGTGATCAGACAAAAACTTTGCGGTGCCCGAAGTCGCCGCAATTTGCAAACCCAATGACGTCAGACCTTTGACTACTTCGACGCCACCACTCTTGTCGCGATCGTTTAATGACACGAATACCAGTCCATTTTCAGGCAAGGTCGTGCCCGCGGCGAATTGCGCCTTGGCGAACGCGCGTGCAAACGAATCATCAATGCCCATTACCTCTCCTGTTGAACGCATCTCTGGGCCGAGCGCAGTATCAACTTCAGAAAAACGATTGAAAGGCAACACCGCTTCTTTCACCGAAACATGACTTCCTGAAACTCGCTCGGTAAGTAATCCTTCTTTTCGCAAATCCGAAAGCGTCGCTCCGAGCATCACTCGGCTGGCGACTTTGACCAGTGGCACTCCGGTTGCTTTGGCGACGAACGGTACGGTGCGACTTGCTCGTGGATTTGCTTCGATCACGTAGACAGTCGAACCAGCCACGGCGAATTGAACATTTATCAACCCGACTACTTTTAGGGCTTGTGCGATCTTTTTGACCGTGGCTTCGATTTCATTTACGGTTGTTTGGCCAAGTGAAACAGGCGGAATTGTGCAAGCTGAGTCACCCGAGTGCACACCTGCCTGTTCGACGTGCTCCATCACGCCGCCGATCAATATCTCGCCAACATTGTCGCGAATTGCATCAACATCTACTTCAATTGCATCTTCCAAGAATCGATCAACGAGCACTGGGCGCTCAGCCGACAATCCACCTTCGCGACCGAGCGAACCTGCTTGGTCCATTTCTAGCATCGCCTTGCGTAATTGCGCCTCGTCATGAACAATTTGCATTGCTCGCCCGCCGAGAACATAACTAGGTCTCACGAGAACTGGGTAGCCGATTGTGTTGGCGATCTCGACGGATTGTTCAACATTTCGCGCCGTACCACCTGGCGGTTGAGAAATTTGATTGGCGTGGCATAGCGCACTCCACTTTTCACGGTCTTCGGCGATATCGATGCTCTCGCTATTGGTGCCAGCGATTAGGCCTGCCGGTAATCGCGATGCAAGTTTTAACGGTGTCTGACCGCCAAGGCCGACGATAATCTTTGGCGCGACCCCTGAAGACACAGTTTCGGCTTCGATCACATTCAAAACGTCTTCAAGAGTCAATGGCTCGAAATATAGTTTGTCTGAAGTGTCGTAATCGGTCGAGACCGTTTCAGGATTGCAGTTGAGCATGATCGTCTCAAAACCAGCATCACGCAATGCAAAACTTGCATGAACACAGCAGTAATCAAACTCGATTCCCTGCCCGATTCGGTTGGGACCGCTACCCAAAATAATCACCGAATCTTTCGTACTCGCATGAATCTCTGACTCATCTTCATAAGTTGAATAGTGATACGGAGTTTGCGCCGAAAATTCTGCACTACAGGTATCAACTGCCTTATATGTAGGCCTGACGCCCGCGACCAATCGTGCCGAACGCACATCGCTCTCGCTGGACTTCCAAATCCATGCCATTTGTGAATCAGCGAAGCCCATACGTTTTGCGCGCAACCATTCGGCCTTGGTAAGCGAAGACATCTCACGCGATAACAAGAATTCGCGCTCTTCGATAATTGACATCATCTGATCCAAAAACCATGGGTCAAAGTTGCAGTAGCCGGCGACGATCTCAACCGAAATCTTGCGGCGCAGACATTCGCCGACTTGAAATATCCTCTCGGGAGTCGGTATCGCGATTTGTTCAAGCAATTGCTCATCAGTCAGGGGAAGATAATTTTCTTCGCCCGGGTCACAATTGAGTCCGTAACGACCGATCTCGAGTGATCGCAGAGCCTTCTGCAGACTCTCAGTGAACGTGCGACCAATCGCCATTGCTTCACCGACACTTTGCATCTGAGTGCCAAGCACGCCAGACGTGCCTGGAAACTTTTCGAAGGCCCAACGCGGAATCTTGACCACTACATAATCGATCGTCGGCTCAAAACTTGCTGGTGTCTTCTTGGTGATGTCGTTTGAAATCTCGTCAAGCGTGTAGCCGACCGCAAGTTTCGCCGCAATTTTGGCGATCGGAAAACCAGTCGCCTTCGACGCTAAGGCCGAACTTCGAGAGACTCGCGGATTCATTTCGATGACTACTTGTTCACCGGTCGTCGGGTTAACAGCAAACTGGACATTGGAACCGCCGGTCTCGACCCCGACTCTGCGAATGCAGGCGAAAGCGGCATCACGCATTTTTTGGTATTCGACATCTGACAACGTCATTGCTGGTGCAACCGTTATCGAATCTCCTGTATGAACACCCATTGCGTCGACATTTTCGATAGAGCAAATAATCACGCAGTTGTCGTTGCGATCGCGCATCACTTCGAGTTCGTACTCTTTCCAGCCGACAATTGAAGTTTCAATTAGCACTTCCGAAATTGGGCTAGCCGCCAAGCCATTTGTGACAACCGCTTTAAATTCTTCTTGCGTGTGGGCGATGCCCGTTCCTCGCCCACCCAAAATGTAGGCGGGACGAATTATGACTGGAAGCCCGATCTCCTTGATAATTTTTTGGGCCTCGGGCAAAGTGTGGGCGATGCCCGAGCGCGGCACACTCAAGCCGATCTCGATCATCGCCTCTTTGAATCTGCCACGATCTTCAGCCGTTGCGATCGCCTCGGCATTTGCACCGATGAGTTCAGGAGTTCCTGATACGCCAACTTTGCCCCGCGCGAACAACTCCATTGCCAGATTCAAAGCGGTCTGACCGCCCAAGGTCGGCAACACGGCATCGGGTTTTTCGCGCTCAATAATCTTTTCGATGAATTCTGCGGTGAGTGGTTCGACGTAAGTGCGATCGGCAAAATCTGGATCGGTCATAATCGTCGCGGGATTTGAGTTTGCAAGAATCACGCGGTATCCCTCACTGCGTAACACGCGGCAGGCTTGAGTGCCCGAATAATCGAACTCACATGCTTGACCGATAACGATCGGTCCGGAACCTAGAACAAGAATCGACTTGATGTCATTGCGCCGAGGCATTACTTGCCCTTCATTCGTGCCACGAATTCGCCGAACAAATAACGGCTG
>DOHD01000103.1:14469-15843 GCA_003535455.1 Acidimicrobium sp. | reverse complement strand
CATCGAAGCCCTTAAATCTCGCGCTTAAACTTCGAAATTCAAATGCGCCGTTAATACGGCGTAAGTTGGATGAATGCCTATGCGTAGAAAGATTCTGATCGTCGCTGGCAATCTCTCACACTTAGATCAATTTGTAATTCACGGTTTCTTCGAAGAGTTGTCTAAGTCGGTATCTGTCTATCTCGCACTTCCAGAACGAGAATTGACTACAGATCGTTGGGCCGAACTTTCGCCCCAAATTCAAGGTTTGTTTACGCAAATAATTGGCTTTGAATATGGGGATTCAGCCAGAAAAGCGGGCTCACAGATAGGTGAAGCATCAACATTTAGATTCCGAAATTATTCGACTGGATACAGCACAAGGTTGCTCAATAAGTTCTTGATCGGGCTTGGGGTGCCGGTTCGTTGGAAGTCTTGGTCAGGACTTACAGAGATTTGGCGAAATAGAGCAGAAGTACGGCGGCGGACGAATAAAGAGATGCCTTCGGTTGTTCGCGGAACAAGGATTTGCTTTTGGCTTTGGTCAAGAATTGCCGTCTTGCGGATTCTGAAAAACTGCCAACTTCCACACATCATTCGAGAATCGTATCCTGATGCGGTGTTGATTTTGATGCAACGCCAAGCCGGCTTTGTCGTGGCGGCGATTGACGGAGCATCAAAAAATAGAATTCCAAGTCTTCTCTTGCCTGTCAAGTGGGATAACGCCTCATCAAAAAGTCCGTTGATCAAGACTCCGAGCCGAATGTTGGTCTACAACAAGCAGGTCGGTGCTGTTTGCTCTCGACTTCATCGCATGGATCGAAATGCAATCGTCGCTGTCGGAAGCGTAGAAATAGGAATTGGAAAAAGCATCGAGCTCAATTTGGAGAATCGCGCTTTGGTGTTGATCGGAAGCACAGCCGACTCATCAACCTCAGAGCCCTGGCTTCAAGTTGTTAGAAAAGTTTTGGCCAGCCAGAACTCGCTTGGCTCTAATCAGTTAAAGACTATTTGGCGACCGTACCCGACGGCTGATGCGAAAAGTTTGGCGTTCATGAACAGTTTTTTGCAGACGCAAAGCGAAATTGAACTTGACCCCGATATTCAATCAGGCGTTTCACATCGTGCGACGCGAATTGATTTTTCAGGTGTGAGTTCGGCGTATGCGAGATTTTGTGCGTTGCTTGAGGCTGCTGTAGTGGTTGTCTCGGAGTGCACTTCGGCGATTGTTGACTCTCGTGCACGAGGTGTGCCAGTCATCGTTCCGGCGTTCAAAAAAAATGCAGTGATCGGTTCGCAGTGGTATTTGCTCAATGGTTTCGAACATCTGCAAGGTCTACGCACGACAAGCGGGGTGTTTATTGCAGAAGATGAACAAGAGTTAGAGCGTTTGTT
>DOHD01000103.1:0-14422 GCA_003535455.1 Acidimicrobium sp. | reverse complement strand
GAGCGCAGTTATGCGCGTCGGGTTTTAGATGTAGTTGATGAAGTGATAGCGGAGAAATCGGCAAACTCTAGTTAGACGAGGGGCCAGGGGTAGTGGCGGCCCGAGGGGTCGACCGGAAACTGTGCCCCGTTGAGCAGCCACTTGGCGCGCTCGGTGATGGCGTTGACCTCTTGTTCGTTGAGCAATGTGGCAACTTCGAGCGGCACGGTCTTCGTCAACGGTTCGATTTTCGCGAGCAGATCTTCGGCTATTTCTTCACCACCGAACTCCCAGATGACGGTGCGCAATTTGAAGTCTCTTGAAAAACAAACTCCGTGATCGATGCCCCAAACATGTGAGTTTTTGTCAACGAGTACATGGCCCGACTTGCGGTCGGTGTTGTTCGCCACGATGTCGAACATGCACATCGCGCGAAACTGGTCGTGCAGATCTTGGCGCTCTTCAAAAATCGTGAAGTAGTGCTCGTCGGGGTTGGCGTCGATCAACAACTGCACCGAACCTTCACCATTCGGCCCGTCGCGCAACACGGTCGGCGGCACGCAACCCAAACCCATTGTCTCTGAGAGTAGGTATGCGGCAACTTCGCGACGATGTAAACCTGGTTCGAAATCCCACAATGGTCGCTCGCCTCGCAATGGTTTATAAATTGCTTGGACTGATTTTTCGTCGTGAGTTAGCGACACCAAAAATGTGGCGTTGCTGCTGTAGGGCATGCGCATCACGACCGACATTTCGCCGTGCGACAAAATTTTGATTTTTGTTGCTTCGTCTAGTTCATTCGTGGACACAAATGGCCATCTTTGTTGATCGGCCGGCCACAAAATACACACGATGGTCGACCCGATGAAACAACTTCGTCGGCGTGTTTGCAAAATGCCGCGGCCTGACCACGGGTGATGTGGGCGCGAACACGCGAGACATCTTGGTCTGAGATTGGTTCGTCGCCCTCTTCAGGAATCTCGATTTCATCAAGTTGAATGACGAGTCGATCGTTGAGCGTGTCGTATGCAAGACCAACAGTGCCGAGAACAAATTCTGGTTCGATGGGTTGCGACAACTGCATTGCATCGCTGATCGGCACGTGTGAAACATCAGGGGCATCGGCCAAGAGTTTGCGCAAATATTCTGACATCGCCGCAACCTGCTCTTTTTCACACTTGATAGTGATGCGCTGACCCTCGGCGCGAACCTGCAACACAAAGGTGCGCTTGCCGGGCTCGCCGAGAGCCCCGGTTGTGAACGCATCGGTCGAGTCGAATTCAAAATAGATGCTCATTTGCGGCTCACGAGATTTGTAGGTCGGCGAGGTCGCCACCAGTCGAATTGACCGTCAGAACAACCGGACCGTGTGCCGAATATGAGATTGCACTTACAGAACACGTGCTGATAACGATGCGCTGAAACAAATCGAGATGCGTGCCCATCGCGTGCGCCACCGCGGCTTTGATCGGGTCGGCGTGCGAAACACAGATTACGACGCCACCTGGGTGTGCTCGGCGCAAGTCATCGAGTGTCGAGACCATTCGAATTTGCATTTCGGTGAAACTTTCTCCGTTCGGAAATCGAAAAGTGCTCGGCGCTCGCTGAACGGTCGACCACTCGACAAGTTTCATTAGTTTGCCGAGTTCTTTGCCCGTCCATTTGCCGAAGTCGCATTCGAGCAGACCTTTGTTGATGATGATCTTTTTATCGAGAATTTTTGCAATTGGGGCGGCGGTCTCTCGCGCACGTTCGAGCGGCGATGCATAGATGGCCGAGACTTTCTTGAGTTTGCTCAATCGCTTGGCAACTTCGATCGCCTCGTTGCGCCCGACATCACTGAGGTGCAGGCCAGTGGCTCGGCCGGGCAATATTTTGCCCGTGCTCGGCGTTTTGCCGTGGCGCACCATGATGATTACGGTCGACCTTGGGGGTGTAGTTTTCTTGGACGTCATTTCAGATCTTCAAACTATCGCCGCAGCGCATATTCTCGTGATGTGGCGAATCAAAGTGAATTCGACAAACTCGCAAAAGAAATTACTGATTGTCACAAGTGCACACGACTGGTGAAGTGGCGCGAGAAAGTCTCGATTGAAAAGCGCGCGTCATATGCGAACGAAACCTATTGGGGAAAACCAATCGCCGGCTTCGGAGACACTCGCGCCAAAATTCTTGTGATGGGTCTCGCTCCTGGTGCGCACGGTGCAAATCGCACAGGTCGAATTTTCACTGGTGATCGCAGCGGCGATTGGTTGTTTCGGGCGATGCACAAAGCAGGTTTGGCATCGCAACCAGAGTCGATTGCGCGCAACGATGGTTTGAAACTGGCAAATGCCTGGGTGTCGACGGCGGTTCGGTGTGCACCACCAGACAATAAACCCACACCAAACGAGCGCAGAAAATGCGCAAACTTTCTGACGCGCGAACTCGAGTTGCTGAGCCGGGTGAAAGTGATTATCTGTTTGGGTTCATTCTCGCTGACGGCGATTTGTGACGAGCTGCAAATTCGACCAAGACCAAAATTCGGTCATGGTGTCGTGATCGATCACGAGCGTTACAAAATAGTTTGCTCATATCATCCGAGTCAGCAAAACACTTTCACCGGCAAGCTCACCGAAAAAATGTTTGACGGTGTGTTTAAGACAGCGGTGAAGTTAGCGCGCTAAAGTTATAAAGCGAGTAGTTCGCCGCCACCGTAGACCACGGCCACCGCAGCCAAGAACAAACCAAAAACACGTTGAAGTTTTTTGTCGCTCATCTTGAGTGCCATCTTTGAACCGAATGGCGCGCCGACAACGACGCCAAGAGTTAGCCAAATCGCAAAACGCCAATCGATGCCACCTTCAATCGAGTGAGTGATCGTGCCAGGAATCGCAAAACAGCCGACGCAGATCAATGAAGTTGCAACCGCATTCTTCATCGGTAACACGAGCCAACGGCGAAACAACGGCACCATGATGATGCCGCCACCGACACCGAGCAGACCAGAAAGCCCGCCAGCGATAAGACCCGTCAGGGTTGCTAAAAAACCTTTTGAACTGCGAAAATTTGTCTTGACTTCTTGTGTTGCGACCAAATCACTTTGCTCTGGTGACTTAGAGGGTGCAACGGCGCGAATCATGTTGAATGAACTCCACATCAACAGCAGCGCGGTAAACACCATCAACAAATGACCATCGCCCGGTATGCGTGGTGAAACCCATGCGCCAAGAATCGCCGCGACGATGCCGCTTGGTGCAGTGAACGCAACAACCTTCCATTGAATTAGTTCGCCATTTCGATAGCGCCATGATCCGGTGATGGCGCCGGGCAAAATTGAAGGCAGTGTTGTGCCGACAGCAAGCGCAGCCGAACAGCCCAATGCTCGAATCGCAGGTGTCGAAATAACCGCACCGCCAACGCCAAAAGTGCCAGACATAATGCCAGTTGCCACGCCGGCAAGCGCCGTCAATATGTCACGAAAAATACTTGCGTCCACGAAATTGTTTAGTGCGCTGCGGGCGCCGAACCGTCAGCCTTCTTTTTAGGGGGCGGAACTCCGACGCTCACCGCCTTGTTGGCAAACTCTGGCCATCGACGTCGACTAACGATGCTGAGCAGTCGCAATAGTTTCATTGCGGTCGCATCGGTTTCGGCGGGGCGTGCGACAACTGAGCCGTCTTTGATCATGCGGTTCATAACCTCTTCACCAAGTTCGGTGCGCACGACGCAGAGAGTCCAGTCGTTGTCTTCGCCGATGCCACCGGTCGAAATATCGGCGTGTTCAGCCGCGAAATCTGGACACATTTTGCAACCTTCGCGCGTCCACTTGTGGCACTCTTTGAGATCAATTTCGTGATACGAGCCGTCACGCATCCAGATTTGAAACACGCCTTTGATATTCATCTTGACCATTTCTTCTTTTTTCAAACCATATTTGGCCAAAAATAATTCTTCGAAAATTGCATCATCAAAAGTTTTTGAACACAACAAGCCAATGTTGAACAAGAACGGTTTGCCGACTTTTCCGGCCTTGCGCTTCCACATGATCGGCAACGCCGACGACTGACAACTCATGCCGACGAGGGCGAGTCGCTTCAAACCTTCTNNGGTGTGCGGGCGAGACCAGGCAGAGCCTTCCATGAAGAACCGTCACCTTCGACAAAACTTGTGAGTGCGGCGTCGATGTAGTCGTGTTTGAGCAACCAAATCAACATCGCGCCGACAAAACCGCCGTCTTGCCCCTTTTTGTGCGTTACTTCATCTGCGGCGCGAACGAGAAGTAGCTGTCGATATTGACCGTACATTTCTTCGTCTTTGCGCTGACGACCGAACAAGTGCATGTCGGCCTCGGGCTCCCAAGCTCGAAAGCGAGGGCAAGCGCGTGTGCAACTCGTGCAACCTTTTTCTCCGTGAACACAATTGTCGAGACCAAGTTCTTCTTCGAGGTGAAACGGTTTGTATTTGCCCTCTTCGTGCTCGTAGCCGATCACATCGTGAGGACAAGAAATTACGCAACCTGCACATCCCGTGCAAAGACCCGTGTTGATGACTTCTTCGTAGAGTTCTTTCCATTGGTGCGTCCATCGTTCGGCAACTTCGACCATTTCGCAAGCCTAGTGAGTGAGCCGAAATTCTCATTGACCCAAGTGGACTTGCGCCATCGAAAACGGCAACAATGGAGTTCAAGATGCTGACGTATACCCCCGAAGCTGAAGCGAGACGAGCAGAAATTCGGCAATGGCTCAAAGACAATCTGCCACCGCGCTGGTTCGAAGAGGGCTACGAAATGTCGCCTGACGAGCGCAAGAAATTTAACGAGACTTGGGCTGAAAAATTGTTCACCGGTGGATGGATATGCGCGACGTGGCCAAAAGAATATGGCGGCAAAGGCTTATCTGTTCTAGAAGGTGTGGTGCTTGCAGAAGAGTTTGCGAATGCGGGCGCGCCGATGCGCGCCGACTTTTTCGGCGACACGCTAGTTGGGCCGACACTGTTGCAGTGGGGCACAGAAGAACAAAAGCGCGAGTTTTTGCCAAAAATTTTGAGCGGCAAGATGCGTTGGTGTCAAGGCTTCAGTGAACCCAATTCTGGCAGCGATCTTGCGAGCGTCAAGACGACTGCAGTGCTAGACGGTGATGAATGGGTGATCAACGGACAAAAAGTTTGGACAACGCAAGGTCATCATGCTGACTATTGCTTCTTGTTGACGCGCACCGACAAAGATTCGCCGAAGCACAAGGGCATTTCATATTTATTGGTGCCGATGAAACAGCCCGGCATTGAGGTGCGCGGCATTACTCAACCTGATGGCACCGCAGAGTTCTGCGAAGTTTTCTTTACTGATGCGCGTTGCCCCAAAGACAACGTCGTTGGCGGAGTCAATAACGGATGGAAAGTCGCCAACAGTACTTTGGCCTTTGAGCGTGGCATGAGCGCGACAACCGGTTTTCGACGATTCGAAGAAGAATATAAATTGTTCGTCGCTCAGGCCAAAGCGAACGGCAAAGTTAATGACGCTTCGATTCGGCAACGATTGATGCAGTACTACACCAAAATTCAGATCTTGCGTTTCAATGGTTTGCGGTCATTAAGTTCGACACTTGCCGGCACGAAAGATTTTGGTGTTATGGCACTTGGTGCGAGCAACAAAATGTTTTGGTCAGAGATGCATCAAAGCGCAATGGAGCTCGGTCTCGATATCTATGGCGCCTATTCGATGCTCGTCGACACTGGTCCTGCATCTGGCACTTGGCCAGGTGCATTGCGTGACAAGCGACGCGCTAATTATCCGGCTTCACCGATGATGTCGAGTTTCTTCTTTTCACGTTCAGAAACAATTTGGGGTGGCACCAGCCAGATTCAGCGCAACATCGTGGGTGAGCGAGTCTTGGCATTGCCGAAAGAACCAAAGCCCGCTGGTGGCGAATAACTAGTGTTATTAAAACATGAACTTTCAAACCGCAATTCGCTCGGGGTTTCAAAACTACGCAAACTTCAAAGGTCGTGCATCGCGCGCCGAATATTGGTGGTGGGCATTATTCACGGTGATCTTGAGCGTCTTGCTCTCGTCGATTGACGAGTCGTTTGGCAATCTTGGTTCGCTTGTAACGCTCTTACCGACGATTGCAGTTGCGATTCGTCGCATGCACGACGTTGATCGCGCGGGCTGGTTTATGTTGGTGCCGATTTATAATTTGGTTTTGGGTTTAAGAAGGGGCGATGCGGGTGAAAATCGTTTTGGGCCGCCACCGCCACCTCGAAGCAACTAATCGGCGTTAACTAATATTTCGGCACGCGACGCTGATATGTCGTACCGATAAGCGGTGAACTCAAAATAAAGTCGGCGCTTGCTCTGTTGCAAGCAACCGGAATATTCCAGACCACTGCGATACGCAGCAACGCCCGAATATCAGGGTCGTGCGGTTGCGGTTCGAGCGGATCCCAAAAAAACAGCAAGACATCGATGCCGGCCTCAGAGATTCGAGCGCCGATCTGCTGATCGCCACCAAGTGGCCCGCTGCGCATGCGCTCGATTGTCAGCCCAGTGCTATCGGCAATCAGTTTGCCAGTCGAGCCTGTTGCAATGAGGGTATGTTTTTTGAGTTCGTCTTTGTGCTCGGTTGCCCACTCGAGCATCTCGCGCTTCATGTTGTCGTGTGCGACGAGGGCGATGCGCTTGGTCGCCGGGCTCTCGATGTCTATCATCTCGGTGGAGGTCATAAATGAAGGCTAGAACAAAACAGCAGACTGCGATGACCGGATCAAAAATAATCACGACGCCCATCGGCAAACTTACACTGGTTGCATCGTCGAAGGGTTTGCAACAGGTGATTTTTGGTGCAAGAAAGTTGCCGATCTCGCCAGATGTGTCGGCAAAGGCGAAATCTCATTTGAATTTGGCCGAACGACAGTTACGTGAATATTTCGCGGGCAAGCGCAAGAAGTTTTCGCTCAACCTCGATATATCGGGCACTGAATTTCAAGAATCAGTGTGGTATGCGCTCAACAAAATTAGTTACGGTAAGACAATTTCATACGCACAACAAGCAAAACTTGTGCGCAAACCAAAAGCGTTTCGTGCAGTTGGTTCGGCCAACGGCAAAAACCCAGTGGCGATTGTGTTGCCGTGTCATCGCGTCGTTGCTTCAAACGGCACACTCGGTGGTTATGGCGGTGGGCTCGCAATCAAACGCAAGCTACTCGAGCTTGAAAATAGCAAAAAAGGTTAGAGAAAACTAGTTGGCGCAGACAGCGATCGGCGATTTAGCGAGAACTAGTGCGGCTGGGTGAAGCCGAAGCACTCGCGCAGAAACTCGTCGCGCAACGCAACTTCTGGTGCGCCGATCGAGACGACGCGCTGGGCCAACAGCATCACAGTGTTGGCATTTTCGGCGTCTTGCAATTCGTGAGTTGCCATCACGACTGTGACACCGCGCGCTCGTTCGCTGGCGATCAGGTCGGCAACAAGTTTGCGGCCGTTAATGTCTAGGCCAGCCGTGGGTTCGTCGAGCAACAAGACTTCGGCCTGTCGGGCTAAGACCTGCGCCAAGTGAGCGCGTTGCTGTTGGCCACTTGAGAGGTCACGCAGAGGTTTGTCTGCGAATTCGGCGGCGCCAGTTTTTTCAAGTGCAATTTTAACGAGCTCTCTGTCTTTGGTCGTTTCACGATTAAATAAGCCGAGATCTGCGAAACGGCCCATGCGAACGACATCTCTGACGCAAAGCGGCAAGGTGTGCGAAGAAACTGGGTGCTGTGGCAGATACCCAACATTTTTGACGCGGGTGCCTGGTTTGGCGCCAAGTACCAATGCGTTGCCCGAAAGTGGCTTGATCATGCCGGCGAGAGTTTTTAGCAATGTTGATTTGCCTGACCCATTCGTGCCGATGAGCACAACTAGGGCGCCCGAATCGGTTGAGAAATCAATTTCAGCGACAACGGTGTGGCGACCAAAACCGATCGAAACGTTTTCGGCCAAGACAGTTTTAGTGGGCATGGTTGTGCTCGTGCTGATGGGGTAACTCATCAATTTTTAAATTTCGTCGTTTGATCAAATCGAATCTGACGGCGCAAATAGCAAAAATCAAAACTGTGATGAGCACGATCGTTGCGCTCGCTGCAAGATTAAAGTGATGGCTAATCAGCAACCCGAGATAACTTGCGAAGATGCCGATGAAACTTGCAATCAACATCATCGATGAAATTCGTCGTGCAAACATGACCGCACTTGCCGCTGGGGCAACGAGCATGCCCATCACCAATAACGTACCGACGGTCTGAAAGCTCGAAATGACTGTGAGTCCGATCATTGCCAACAAAAGGTTGTGAAACAAGCTCACGCTAAACCCAGAAGTTTGTGCCAAGCCGTCGTCGACCGACATCATCAGAAATGGGCGTCGGGCGATGAATCCGATCAGGCAAACTAGAAGTAGCGCAATTATTTGCCAAACAAGATCTGTCGAGTGCACGGCGAGCGAGTCGCCGAACAAGATATGGTCGAGGTCCTCTTCTAAGTTTGTTGACCGCGATGTGATGATCACTCCGAGGCTCAACATCGCTACAAACATCAAGCCGATTGCCGTGTCGGCCGAAACTTTATAACGTCTTGAGACAAGTCCAACCCCGCCCATGATCACTGCAGCCCCGACTGCAGCACCAACAATTGGCGAGATACTTAAAAGCATCGCTGTTGCGATGCCAGGCAAGACTCCGTGGCTAAGGGCATCGCCGATGAAGGCGAGACCGCGTAAAACTACAAATGTGCCGGCGACGGCGCACGTAATCGCAACCAGCACACTGGCAATAAACGCAAGACGCAACTGCTGGTCATCGATAAACGGTCGAACAAAGAAATCGAGCACCCAAGCACTCTATCGGTTTTGAGAATGATTCTCAAAACTATTTTGAAAGCGCTTTGTTGATTTGTTCAGTCAAAACGTCTGTTTCAATTTCGCCGCTATTTCGCAACGCGACTTTGCCTTCGGCATCAATCAAAACGAAGAACGGAAAACCCGAAACACCCATGGCTTTGGCAGCTGTTTTTTCGCCACTGTCGGTCATGACCGGCCAAAGTGCCGGAAACTCTTCGCGCGCCAACCACTCAGATGGTGGAAAGTTTGGCGAAGCTGGGTCTGTAGACGTGGTGATCGCGATTACATCAAGACCACTAGGTACCGACCCTTCGCTGTTCCATTTCACAAGAAGTGGTACTTCGCGCTGACAGTGAGGGCACCAGTGGGCGAGAAAAACCAGCAACGTTGGTGCGCCTGGTGATGTGACGATTTTATTGCCCGTGAAACCTTGGCCGGTTAAAACTGGGGCCATCATGCCGACAGCAGGGTCGGTCGCACCGCCTGAAAACTCTGGTAGCGGTTCGCCGACAACTTCAACCGGGTGAAACTCTTCAACGCCCTCGACAACTTCGTCGCCACCCGATCGTGACGCAACGGCGATGATTGCCGCCACGGCGATTAAGGCAGCGATGCCGCCAATTAGCCAGACTGATTTATTCGATGACGAGTCAGATTTTTTCGTTGCCATGAATCCTCTATTTCGTTATTTATCGCTTGGGNNGTGAACGCCATGAAGGCAAGAGTGACGAAACCAAAGTTTTCAAACCAAATGAACTCACAAGGTAACTTTGCATCGCAGACGCCCGCATCAAGATTTGGGAAGCGTTCAAGAAACCAGTGATAAGCCGAAACCGCACCGCCAATTGAAGCAAGCAGGACTGCGATGTGTTTTGTAAACCGAAATTTTTTGAAGTTTGCAATGATCAAAAAAATTGCCAATGGATACATCGCTGAGCGTTGATACCAGCACAAGCGACAAGGCTTGTAGTTGACGATTTCTGAAAAATAAAGACTGCCGAGCATTGCCGTTGTTGTGATTAAAGCAGCAAGAGGCAACGCTATTTTTTGAACTTCAGCCAAAAAATTGTTTGCCTTAAAAATTCTCGCCAATATAACCGCCAAGCCGAAAGCGAGTGTGCCCAAACTGAGCATCGAGAAAAATAATTCGAACACTTCGTTGTTCATGGTGTGCACTACGCTAATTGGAGAAATTGCAAACCGAATCAATAAAAATCAGATACAACGATGACCGAGGTGACAAAAGTGTCGAGTCTTAAAGATCAACTCAAGGCTGATTTAACGATCGCAATGAAGTCACGTAATGAAGTCGAGACTTCGACGCTGCGAATGACATTGGCCGCGATAATGAACGCCGAAGTTGCCGGTGATCAAGCGATCGAACTTACGAACGATCAAGTTTTAGCGGTAGTAAGCGCCGAGGCCAAAAAGCGTGCCGAATCTGCAGACATATATAAGGAAGCAGGTCGCCATGATGCCGAAGCCGCCGAGCGGGCAGAACTTGGGGTTCTAGAGCGATATTTGCCGGCTCAGATGAGCGATGCAGAGCTTGAAAAGATCATTGAATCAGCAATTGCCGAAGCTGCAGGTCAGGGGCTGACCGGCCCGAAAGCAATGGGCGCCGTGGTTAAAGCCGTGCGAACTAAGGCTGGGGCGGGAGCCGATGGCGCAAAAATAGCCAATTTGGTTAAAGCCAAATTGGCGTAGATTCTTCGCATTTGTATAGCGCATTTGTATAAATAGTTACCTTTGACACATCTGGCTCTGGCAGGTAGCGTGGCGACAAGGCCCAATGCCTATTTCCGAAGGGGGAAATATCTAATGAAGAAGTTATTCACAGGAGGTCGCCGCAAGGTCGCTGCCGTAATGGCAATCGCACTTGTTGCTTCGCTCAGCCAAGTAACAACCAGCGGCGCCTCGGGTGCCAGCACACCGAAGCGCGGCGGAAATATCACAGTTGGTGTATTCGACTCGTTCCCAGGTTTCTGTATGGCAGACAACTTGGCTAACTCGGCATTGATGGGTGCACGCACAATTTATGAAACTTGGGTAGAGCAGCGCGCCGACGGCAAGATCGTGCCATACGTGCTCAAGTCATTCGAGCACAGTGCCGACTACAAAACTTGGAACCTCGTCGTTCGTGACGGTATCAAGTTTCATGACGGCACACCTGTAGACGGCACTGCACTTTTGATTAACTTGCAGGCATCGCGTGGTGCTTTGTATCTCAACGGCTTGATTGGCAAGACTCCAAAGTCTCCATCATCGGGCACTGGTGCAGGTTTTTCGGCGAACATTGCTGACGTAATTCAGACTGGCGCAATGTCGGTAACCGTCAAGCTTTATAACGCTGAGGCCAACTATCCAGAGTCGCTTTACGCATCGGGTCGTAACTTCGTTCGATCGGTCGGTCAGATCACTGGTGCGACGTGTTCGACAGTTCCGGTTGGTACTGGTGCGTTCAAATATGTTTCGCACAAGTTGACTGAACTTGTAGTTGCTAAAAACGAAAACTATTGGCGCAAAGACGCCAAGGGTGGCGCTTTGCCATACCTTGACGGCATCACATTCACATTCTTGCCAGACGCGGCACCACGAGTCAGCGGTGTGAAGAGTGGATCGCTTGCAGCGACGATGTTCTCGTCGGCCTCAGAAGCCAAGCAGATTCTTGCGCTTCAAAAGAACAAGAACGTGACGACGATCAGTTCACCACTTGACTACTACCCAACAATTTGGTTGAACCATAAGATCGCACCGTTTAGCAGCAAGAACGCACGACTTGCGTTCTCGCATTCGCTAGACCGCGCCAAGTGGTTGAAAGTTCGTCAAAAAGGTTTGGGCACAGTTCCAGATTCGATCGTCGGACCGAACAACATCATGTACAACAAAAAGGGTTATGCGGGCTATGACCTGAAGAAGGCCAAAGAATATGTAGCCGCATACACAGCAGAGACTGGCAAGGCACTTGAATTCAGTCTTCCTTATGTCAGTGCTTCAGCAGACTCGACCGCCAACGCGCAGTTGTTGAAAGAAATGGCTGAGGCAGCCGGAATGAAGGTCAACCTGTTGTCGGTAACGACAGCAGAGGCCATTCAAAAGGCATTCCCAATGCAATTCCAGTTGTTGCCGTTGTTGTTGATGGAAGGCACGGGAACCGCTTTCAGTTTGCCGTTCTTGGTCAGCGACACATCGGGTGGCAACCCAACGCACTTCTTGCGGGGTGCAGCCAAACTTTCACCAGCCTTGGCCGCTCTGCAGGCTTTCTACGGCATCTTGAATATTTCATCTTTCAAAGATGAAGTGAGCGAGAACTTGTTGTTTGCAGCGCGCGCCGAGCCGAATGCGGCAAAGGCGAAGAAGTTGTACATGCAGGCGACTGAACAGTTGCAAAAAGAAGCACACGTAGCAAACATCTCGTTCTTGCAATACACGTTGAGCTATAACAAGCTCGGCGGTGTTGGTGAATTGGGTCTTGCAGCGGGTGGTCCTCGTCGTTTGATCACAAACTTCGGTATCGACTGGACAGGCGTTTGGTCGACTAAGTAATTCGTAATTAAGACAAAAGGGCGGTAGTGCGCAAGCACTACCGCCCTTTTTGTTTACTTGCCGACTTGACGATTTCTCGTCTAGCCTGCTCTGAGCGATAGCCAGAAACGTTCAAGAAATTTCGAGGGGAATCGGTGTCGAAAATAGGTTTTTGGTTGCAGAGAATCGCACAACTTTTAATTGTGCTTTTGCTTGTGACCTTCGGCGTGTCGTTGCTGTTGCGACTATTGCCGGTTGACCTTGCAACCATCTTGTTGCCGGTTGGCACCGAAACAGAGCGTGATATTTTGCGCAATGAACTTGGCTTTAATAAAGGGCCGATTGGCTATTACCTGCAATGGCTGGGCAATTTCGTGCAGGGTGACTTTGGCAAAATCTACTTTTCGGGTGGCACCGAAGAGGTTTCAGATCACTTGAAGAACGCGATGCCTCGATCGCTGCTGTTGATGACTTATACACAAGTTCTTGCTCTTGCTATTGCGATACCACTCGGGGTGTTGTCGGCATATCGTGCTGGTCGTCGGGCCGACAAAATTATCAGCAATACTCTCTTTGCATTGTCGTCGATACCCAATTTCGCAATCGCACTCTTGTTGGTGATTTTTATCGGCGTAAAGTTCGCATGGTTGCCAACTCTGGGTTATGCACCAATTTCAGACGGTGTTTGGGAGCACTTCAAGCACATGATCATGCCCGTTATCAGTCTGAGTCTTGGGTTGATTGCGACCTATACGCGATTGCTGCGCGCGGACATGATTGCCGCTTTGCGCGAAGACTATGTAACGATGGCTGCATCAAAAGGCCTGAGTGACCGCCGAATTTTATGGCGTCATGTTTTTCGTCCGTCGAGCATGACGCTCTTGACATCGGCGGCGTTGAGCATGGGCGGTCTAATCGGTGGGGCGATTGTTATCGAAAGCATTTTTGCAACATACGGCGTGGGCTTCGAGGTCTTCGCGGCAATTGCAGGTCGGCAATATGTTGCCTTGCAGTCAACTGTTGCCGTTATCGCGTTGTTCTATGTGTTCTTTAATCTTGTCGTAGATATCAGTTCGGGATTCGTTGATCCGCGCACGCGAGACCGGAGGGTCAATGCGTAAGTTCACTAAGCCGACATGGTTCGCAATCGGTTGGTTGGGCCTGATGCTGTTTTTTTCGTTGTTCGGCTGGCTGTTGCCATTCAAACCATGGAACTTTGTTTTTGAAGACGACCTAGAAGTCGGTTTGTTTTCAAGCGGTCACTTGTTGGGCACCGACAGCAACGGCTATGACTTGTTGTCGTCGGCTGTGGCGGGCACGCGGATGTCGATTTTTATCGCAATCGCCGCAGTCGGTTTGGGCGGCTTTATCGGCAGCCTCTTTTAACGGCTCATAAATTTTCTTTTTAGCATCACGATCTTTTTTGGCTTTATCATAGTCGGCTTGTATTGATGTGTAAGCAGCAGTATTAGGTATAGCGTTACCTAAATCTGTTTTAAGTTTGTCAACCAACGCTTGTGCATCATCGTATGCTTTTTTGGCTTTGCTTAGTTCATCCATTACGCCCCCAAAGCCTTAATACGGGCATCCATAATTGCAGCCAAATTACCGGTAGCAAAACTCTGTGCCTCAGGTTTGAACTGTTGAAGAATCTGTTGCTCAGCAACAGTCGAAGGTTTAGCCGCCGAAGCAAACACCCCACCAGCAGCCTGCTTCTGTGCCTCAGCAATCTCCATCTGTTGATATGTTTTAACAAACTTTTGTGCCATCGCATCATCAACTTCATAACCCAACAAATCCGTTGACGCTTTACGGAACACAACCTTAAGATCATCTGGTGAAGTAACACGAACCGATGGGGCTTTACCCCCCGCACCTTTTACTTGCGGTGTACCTTCAAGAATCTGCAAAGCAACTTTGTAAGTGACACCATTAGCGTTCGCAACATTGTTTAAGAACTCTGCCATCGCGCTACGATCAACCGAATCAACTCTGTTCGTACTCGGTTTTGAGTTACCGTAATAGCCGCGTGTTTGCAACAGGTTTGTGTAATACTTGTATTGGGTTGG
>DOHD01000015.1:6706-6936 GCA_003535455.1 Acidimicrobium sp. | reverse complement strand
TTTGCGCCGTTTTGGCGTTGACACATCCGCAATTTTTTGGTTCGAGCGAGCGACATGTTGCGGTTGAAATTGACGGGGCGATTACGCGGGGAATGACGGTGATCGACGATCGCCATGTGGTTTCGCGCGCCAAGGCGAACACGACCGTGCTTGAGACGATTGACGCCGATGCGGCTTTTGGCGTGATCGTCGACGCCATTCGCGCCTGCCCCTGACGCACGGGCATTCAA
>DOHD01000015.1:6223-6699 GCA_003535455.1 Acidimicrobium sp. | reverse complement strand
TTGAAGTAGTTTGTCTGTGATGCAAAACGGTGCTGACGGCGTGCAACTAGGGAGTCTTTCAAACGAGGACAAGTACTTTTATAACGAAGAGCATGGCCTGCCCGTGATCATGCACCTATTTGATGGACACATCGGTCGTGACGTGCTTGAAATTGGCTCTGGGACAGGAGCGATTGCTGAGTGGTTAGTCGAAAATGGTAGTCGGGTGACGGCCGTGGAACCCGAGGCGATCTTGGCCAAAAAAGTTCGTGAACGATTTATAGGTAATTCAAATTTGAACATCATTGAGAGTGATTCAATTTCAGCATTTGTGAAGTTGGCGAGTGAACAAAAAAGTTTTGATACCATCATTTATGTAAGTGTTCTTGAACACATTGATGACGACATTCGTGAGTTTGCATCTGCAAAAAGCCTTCTGAACAGCGGTGGCAAATTGTTGATTTTTGTTCCCGCACTGCCGGTTTTGTATGCGCCGA
>DOHD01000015.1:1468-6216 GCA_003535455.1 Acidimicrobium sp. | reverse complement strand
GACACAGGGCATGTTCGTCGATACACAAAGTCGCGATTCAAGCAATTGGCTCGAGATTCTGGAATGGATATTGTCTCGTTGAATTATTTTGAAACGGTGGGGATAATCCCTTATTACATTGTCTATAAAATATTGAGGCGTCGAGCCATAACGAACTCGTCCACTGGGTTCTATAACAACGTCATTCTTCCTGCGTCGCTGGCGTTGTATCGGTTATCAAGGGGAAAACTAATCGGTAAAAACCTCGTTCTTATTGCGCGAAAGGCTTGAGCGGGGAAATCGGCGCGATTTGCGGGGCAATCTCGGCAACAATGAAAGGGTGGCAGATCCGATCGTTTATGTCGAGCAACGCATCGCAGCGGCGTTTGCCACGGTCGGTGGGGCGAAAGCCGTTGGTGTCGACACCGCGGTGCGGGCCAGCGATCGCGCCGACGCCCAAGTAAACGGATCGATTGCGCTAGCAAAGGCGCTGGGCCTGACCCCGCGCGATGTTGCGACGAAAGTACTCGAAGTCGCCGAACTAAGTGATATTTGTAGCGATGCCCAAGTTGCAGGGCCAGGGTTCATTAATTTAACTTTTCAAAACGATTTTTTGGCGCGCGAACTTTTGTCGTCGAGCGTGAGCGAAAAACTGGGTGTGCGCAACGCGGCAAAGTCGCGAAAAATTGTGATCGACTATTCGGCGCCAAACGTGGCCAAAGAAATGCATGTCGGACATTTGCGTTCGACGATCATCGGTGACGCGCTCGTGCGAATGTTGCAGTTCGTCGGCAACACGGTCGTGCGAGAAAACCATGTCGGCGATTGGGGGACACCGTTTGGCATGTTGATCGAGCATTTAGTCGACATGGGTGAGACTCATGCCGCAAGCGAACTTTCNNGTGCGCGAAAGAAGTTCGACGACTCAGAAGCGTTTCAAGCGCGGGCTCGGGCACGCGTCGTGTTGCTGCAAGGCGGCGACGCCGAAACGATGCGACTTTGGAAACTTCTCGTCGCCGAGAGCACGAGATACTTTCAGATGATCTATCGCACGCTCGGTGTGTTGCTCGAAGACACCGACATCATGGGCGAAAGTGCATACAACAAGTTGCTGCCACAAGTCGTCGAGCGACTTGGCAAGTTGAAGATGTTGACAACAAGCGATGGGGCCGAGGTTGTATTTGTCGATGGGTTCGTGAATCGCGAGAATCAACCGTTGCCGCTGATTATCCGCAAGACCGACGGTGGATACAACTATGCGACGAGTGATTTGGCGTGCGTAATCGACCGAGTCGAAAGATTAAACGCCGAGTCGATGATTTATGTCGTTGGTGCACCACAGGCGCAACACCTGCAGATGATCGCCGCGATCTCGAAGAAAGCAGGCTGGCTGAATGATGCGCATGAGATGGTGCATGTTTCGTTCGGCAATGTTTTGGGCGCTGACAAAAAAATGTTGAAGACGCGAAGCGGTGAAACGGTGAAGCTCGATGCATTGTTGACCGAAGCAGTCGAGCGCGCGGCGACGGCGGTTGCGCATAAGAACCCGGAGTTGTCGGCTATAGCGCAAGCCGAGATAGCTCGAATCGTCGGCATCGGCGCCGTGAAATATGCCGACCTATCGACTGATCGCGTCAAGGACTACACATTTGATTGGGATCGAATGATTTCATTCGACGGCAACACCGCGCCGTATCTGCAATATGCGCACGCGCGGATCTGCAGCATTTTTCGTCGTGCGAATGTCGAGCGAGCGCGCGTGCGAAATTTTGTGCCGACGATTAGTCACGCTGCCGAACGCGACTTGGCGATGCGAGTTTTGCAATTCGATTCGGCGGTTTGGGACACGCTCGACAAATACAGTCCGCATCGTTTGTGNNGTATTGAAAGCAGAAACAGAAACTGAAAAAAACAGTCGCTTGATGCTTTGTGATTTGACCGCCCGAGTGATGCGCAGCGGTCTTGACCTGCTCGGTATTGAAGCACCGGAGCAGATGTGAGTCGTATCGCCAAACATTTGTTGCCAGATTCGGCTGCGACGAATGCGCTTGGCCACCTAGAAATCGGCGGTTGCGATCTTGTGGCGCTAGCCGCCAAATATGGCACGCCGACTTTCGTCTACGACGAAAATCATTTGCGTGCGCGATGTCAAGAGGCGGTTCGGGCGTTCGGCAAGCAACGAGTCGTTTATGCGACGAAGGCGTTTTTGTGTGGGGCGATGGCGCGCTTGGCTCACGAAGAAGGTTTGTTGCTTGATGTCGCCACGGGTGGCGAACTTTTTGTCGCGTTGAATGCCGGCGTGCCCGGCTCGGCGTGCGTTATGCATGGCAACAACAAATCGACCGAAGAACTAGAGATGGCCCTTGATGCCGGCGTGCAACATATCGTCGTCGACAACTTCGACGAACTCGATCGCCTCGATGCAATTTTTGCAAAAAGTGCCAAGCGCGCGCGAATTCAATTGAGAATAACCCCCGGCGTCGCGGTGCATACCCACGAATTTGTTTCGACGGGTCAGGACGATTCGAAGTTTGGTTTCAATTTGCGCAACGGCGACGCACAACGCGCGGTCGATCGTGCGCGCTCATCGACGAGCGTCGAGTTCGTGGGTATTCATTGTCATATTGGTTCGAATGTGTTTGCGGCAGAAAATTTCGCCCAAGCGGCGCAGATCATGGTCGATTTCGCCAATCAACTCGGTGTCGACGAACTGACTCTAGGTGGCGGGCTTGGCGTGGCATATATCGAGGCCGAGCAAGCGCCGACAATAACTCAATGGGCACAGTCTTTGGCCGTGGCGACCGCGAAATTAGCGAAAGCGACAAAAGTTTTCGTCGAACCTGGTCGGGCGATTGTGGCGAGCGCGGCGGTGACGCTGTATCGAATCGGTGCGATCAAACATTTGCCGGGTATTCGAACTTATGTCGCCGTCGATGGTGGCATGAGCGACAACCCTCGTCCTGTTTTATATGACTCGGGTTACGAAGCATTTTTGCCGGCGCGCGCCGAAGCAGATCGCACCGATCGAGCGCGAGTTGTCGGCAAGCACTGCGAGAGTGGTGACGTATTGATCAATGAAGCGATGTTGCCAAGCGGATATGAAGTTGGCGATGTGTTGGCGACGCCGGTGACCGGTGCATATGGCCACAGCATGGGTTCGAACTACAACAAAGTTACGCGACCGCCTGTTGTGTTCGTGCGCGATGGCGTTGCTCGAGTTGTTGTGCGACGCGAAACATATTCTGATCTCGTTAATCTCGACGTCGCAGATAGCGTATAAATATGGTTTCGCAGCCCGGCACGCAGGTTGTTCGCCTTGGCGTGTTGGGCCACGGCGTGGTTGGTTCGGCGTTCGTCAAGCTTGTGACGCAACAATCTGACCAGATATTGGCGCGAAGTGGCGTTCGACTCGAAGTTGCGAAAGTTTGCGTGCGTGACGCGAGCAAGAAACACAACTTGCCAAAAGGCGCGGTGTTGGTTGGCAGCGCCAACGAGGTCGTACAGGCCGCCGACGTTGATTTGGTGGTCGAATTGATGGGCGGCATCGAGCCTGCGTTTAAACTAATTACTGAGTCGTTGGGTAAACACAAACCTGTTGTCACGGCGAACAAAGCGTTGTTGGCCAAGCACGGCGCAGAGTTGTTTGCGGCGGCAGATGCGGCTTCGACCGACTTGTTGTTTGAAGCCGCCGTGTGCGGCGGCATTCCATTGATACGGCCGTTGCGCGAAAGTTTGCGCGGCGAGCCGATTTCGCGTGTGATGGGCATCGTCAACGGCACAACGAACTTTATTTTGACCAAGATGAGCGAAGTCGGTGCCGACTATTCGGTGGCGCTTGCCGAGGCGCAACAACTTGGTTTTGCCGAGGCCGACCCGACAGCAGATGTCGAAGGTCACGACGCGGCGGCGAAAATTGCGATTATCGCCAGCATTGCGTTTGGCACCACCGTGCGTGCCGAAGATGTTTATGTCGAGGGCATCAGCAAACTGACCGCGGCCGACATAACAATCGCGCGCAAGTTTGGTTATGCGGTGAAACTGCTTGGCATCGCCGAACTTGATGCGCAAACATCGATGGTCTCGGTTCGCGTGCACCCGGCACTCGTCGCGTTGAATAATCCGCTTGCTGCCGTGCGCGAAAGTTTTAACGCTGTTTTGGTTGACGGCAAGTCATCTGGTTCGCTGATGTTTTATGGACGAGGTGCGGGCGGCGAACCAACCGCATCGGCAGTGCTCGGCGATGTGATCGACGCGGCGATCAATTTGCGNNGAATACATGATCGGTCTCGAAGTTGCCGATAAGCCGGGCGTATTACACACCGTTACCGGCGTGTTCGCACGAAATGGTGTGAGCATTCGCGCCGCCGAACAAGACGGCATCGGCGAAGACGCGCGCTTGGTGTTTTTAACCCACGACGCCAATGAGGCGGCAGTTCAGAGTTGTTTGAGTGAATTCAAGTCGCAAGCGGTCGTGAAGCATGTTGGCGCGTTGCTTCGCGTTGTTGCCAACTCGTAACGATGCAATATATTTCGACGCGAGGTCAAGCACCGACGATTGGGTTTTGTGATGTGTTGCTTGCCGGTTTGGCGCGCGACGGTGGTCTTTATGTGCCGGAGACTTGGCCGAAGTTAATTGGGTTGACGGGCGGCGCCTCGGTTGCGTCAACAAAAAATAGTGCGGCAGTGAGCTATGCGCAACGTGCGGCGCAAATAATGTCGCCGTTCGTCGGTGATGAAATTGATCGTCAAGTTTTCGAACGGCTATGCGT
>DOHD01000015.1:0-1379 GCA_003535455.1 Acidimicrobium sp. | reverse complement strand
GCTCAGCGCAACGAACGCGTGATGATCGTCGGGGCGACCAGCGGCGACACAGGTGGCGCGGCATTCGATGGTGTGGCGTCGTGTCGCAATGTCGACATTGTGATGCTCTACCCGAACAATCGAGTTAGCGATGTGCAACGCCGGCAGATGACGACTTTGACCGCACCAAATGTGCACGCTGTCGCTGTTGATGGCACATTTGATGATTGTCAAGATTTGGTCAAAGCGATGTTCAACGACCAAAAGTTTCGTGATGCCAACCGACTTTCTGCGGTGAATTCGATCAATTGGGTTCGGGTGATGGCCCAAGTTGTCTATTACATAACCACGATCGAGAAACTTGGTCGATCGGCGGTGTTCAGCGTGCCGACTGGCAATTTCGGCAATGTTTTGGCCGGGTGGATTGCAAAACAAATGGGTGCGCAAATCGAAGGCTTTGTTGTTGCGTCGAATACGAACGATATTTTGACGCGATTTTTCGAATCGCAAAGCATGGTCGCCAACGAAGTTGTGCCGACGCTGAGTCCGAGTATGGACATTCAAGTTTCGTCGAACTTCGAGCGATTGCTGTTCGAAACAAACGATCGTGATGGCGTTGCGACGGGCAAGCAGCTGACAAATTTTCGTGCCACAGGCAAACTCGATGTCGCAAAAACTGTTTATCAAAAATGGATTTCTGGCGTGTTTGCTGGTCGCCGTTGCGATGACGAGCAAACTTTGGCCACGATGCAAGATGTCTATCGGCAGTCGGCGATGTTGATTGATCCGCATACGGCGGTGGGGTTGTGCGCGGCGCGACAGAGCGCGGGCGTTGATTATCCAAAAGATTTGCCGATGATTACGTTGGCGACTGCGCACCCGGCGAAGTTTCCGGATGCGGTGCGTCGTGCGACTGGTCAGACACCGCAGTTGCCAGATCATCTCGCCGATCTGATGTCACGGCCTGAACGAAGCGTTTCGTTGCCAAACGATTTGAAGGCAATGCAGGCGTTTGTTGGCAGTTGCCGCAATTAAAAACGAGCCGTTGCCAACCAGTTGAAATTCGGCTAGTATTGCGTTGCTCGGGTTCCCGAGCGAGTCTCCGCCAAATCGTGGCAGACGCATTTCAACGCAATCTGATCTGTGCTCTTGCATATCGAGTTATAGCGGCAAGTTGGGCAACAAAAAAATTCTGTTCCCTGAAAGAAGGCAATGTGGCTAGTGAAGCCCTTGAACAATCGGCACTCGAAGCGAAAGATCGCGAACAACTAGTGGCGATCGCCAAAGCGCTCGGCGTAAAGTCGGCGGCGCGTGCGAAAAAAGAAGAAATTATTGAAATGATTCTCGAGCAGACGGCGCCGTCGCCTGTCGTGGCTGCGACGGTTTCGGGCGCGACATCG
>DOHD01000138.1 GCA_003535455.1 Acidimicrobium sp. | reverse complement strand
AGACGCCTTGGCGGTGCTGTCGGCAGTCAACGGATCAATCACGATCCAACCCGTTGCACCGCGCACAAATGTGATGTTCGAAATGTCGTAACCGCGAACTTGCCAAACATTTGGCGCTACCTCGAACAACCCATGGTGTGCATTGAGGGTTGCGTGTCGCCACAAATGTGGGTTCACAGTTTCTGGACACTCTCGCCCATCACGCAAAAAGTCGTATGCGCCAGTATCGATAACTTTTCGACCCAACTCGTCGTTGATCAACGGCTCGGTTCGTGCGGCAATAAAACCGCGGCGCACTCGTTCGAGATCTTGTGGGTCAAACTGTCGGTTGTTTTGCGCCAAATTCTTGGCCCGTGTTGTCGCCGACGCCGCTTTTGGTTTTTTTTGATCTAAAGACATCTAGTCACAAGCCATCGGGCGGAAAGTTTGAACCGCGCGCAATCGGAAAATACTTGTGGTGAAACTGACCTGTTATTTCGAAAATCGCGGTGCCAACCGAGCCGTCTGATGTTTTAACTTGCATCTCACTTAAACCCCCACCGAGAACATTGTCGGCACGATTGGCAATTTGGCTATAGCGCTGCGCCCAACGCCCCGTGGCTTCGACCGAGATCTTGCGACCGCCCTGCAATGTAAACACAACTGAACCAGCCAGACCTACTACTTCGTCACCAAATTTTTCGTAAGAAACCGGCAGACCTTTGGCGTCAAGCCAGTTCAGATCGTGTTGAAAGTCAATGACCGGTATTGGCTCGCTGCCGTCGCTCGGTGCAAAACAGCCATCGGTATAAACACGCGCACCATTGGGGTACTCCCAATGCCAAACACTGAGCATGCCCTCTTCGAGTTGAATCGGCATCCACATCCACAATGGGCAACGCGCATGTGCTCGTACGCCCCACGAATGGTCACGTTGACCCCACCAATTTTCGATTCGACTTGTCTTGCCTTGGTGCGTGTAAGACCCGTTATAAATACCGCTTTGAAACATATGTGATTGATCCCAAATGATTTCGTACTTTGCTTTCATCGTGCCACGACGCAATTGGTATGGCGCAGTGCGCGCAGTGAACGTGATATCAAAACTCACTGGGGTTTGTTCACTTGGTGCGGCAAGCAAACGAATTTTTTTTAGCGGCTCAACAACATCAATCGTGATCGGCCCGACACGAAAATCATCTTGATCGCCGTCGACCTTGCGAACGTGTCTTGCCATTATCGGTGCAGCGCCAACCCGTCCGAGCTGCAACGAATCCATTTCTTGTCGGGATGGAAAGTGCGCGAGGGTCAAAATCAAGACATCACCAGGCTTCTCGCGTTCGTGCATGATAAAAAACAAACTCTCTCGCCAATCTTGATGAAAATGCAAAACATTCGGAAACGGCTCAGGTATCTGATGAGCGAATCTTTCGTCGAGTGCGGTGAATTTGGCCATGCGTTGGTTCTCTATTCTCTCAGGCGAAAAGTTTCTCGGTCTCGAGATCGAGCATTTGCTGACCATGGCGAGTTGCCATTGCAGCAAACATCGCATCGCCTCGATCTGTTTGTTTGACAAGCACCGAGGCGACGATAGCCATGATGTAGCCCGTCGTGCCAAGCAAGCGATATTGTGCCCAAATCTCGTTGAACGAGACACCAATCTTTTCGGCATTGAGTCGATCGCAATAGTCGCGCACGATGGTTTGTTCATATTCACGTCGCTTTTCAACCGTAAAACTCGCACCGACGAAATAGCCCAGATCGCTGGCACCTGGCATCGCCCCGACCGTCTGCCAATCAACCACCTTGACAGAAAATTTGCCCTCGTTTTGAGTGAACAACAAATTGTCCAACCGAAAATCACGGTGTGCAACGGTCAAAACTTTCGGATAGGCCGCAAAGTATCGATCAATTTTCGAAACCAGCCGCTCGCCAAGGCTGATGATTTCATCACTGACATGGTTGCTGAAGCGTTCGGCAAAACTAGAAAACTTCGTTTGCAGAAGTTGCCCTGTGCCTTTTGAGTTATTCACCGAATGCTTCGGCAACCATTCGAATTGCTCGAGACGGTCCGAACCCCACAAGGGTGTATGCAGATTAACGAGTTGGATGATCGCCGATTGCGCTTGCTCGATCGTCGCACCAGAAATCTGATCGCCTTGCGTGGCATTCTTGATATCTTCGAGCACAAGAACAAAATCGTCGTATTGCGAGTCGTACCAAACATGGAGACATTTTGGGGTGTCGACTTTTAAATCGTTTTTAATACTTGAATAAAAACTTGTCTCAAGTTCGTAGCACCGAGTAGCACGCGATGCCGCTCGACTGTTTTCATTTTGTGAAGGCACCTTGACGACGACACTTTCAATCTTTTCACCGAACTCTTGCAAAAATTTGACCCGATAACTCTCGGCCATCTGCCCGGTACCGATCGGTGCGATTGATTCAATTCGAAGTTTGGNNTGTGAGAAGAGATCTCGGCCATCAGTGAAACCTTAGGATAAAGCGATGATTTCGTTCAAAGTTGTCGCTCTGGCCGAGCACCCACACCACTGGCAGACCGCCGCCGAGTGGTCGTTCAATGCTTGGCATCACGAGTTTCCGAGCGACACGGTGCAGACATACCTCGATCAATACAAAATCGCTGCCAGCAAACCTGAGACGTTGATTGAGATTTATGCGGCTATTGATATTGACGACAATCTGCTCGGCGTCGCCACCCTTGTCGACGATGACGAACTTCCCGACGCACCAGAGCCGGGCCCTTGGCTCGCCGCAGTGTTTGTGGCACCAGACTCACGAAAGTTTGGCGTTGGTTCAACGCTCGTTGACCATGTGGTCAATCGTGCCCGCGATCTCGGACATACACGGCTATTTCTATATACAGAACATGCTCAGGCTTGGTATCAAACCAAAGGATGGACGAAGATTCGCGACACTATCTTCTTGGGTCTGCACCACACCGTGATGCAAATCGAATTGTTAACAGCTCGCAACAATTAGCAACGACTAGTTTCGTCGCGCAAACTTCTATTCGTTGTCGGTCAAAGCCCAGCGAACTTCAACTGTGACCGATACTTCTTGGGTGCCGAGATCAACAACTGTCTTTGCCGACTCATCTGCCGCCGTACCGGCACGCAACCACGGCTGGGGCACTGCACTAGACGACGCAAATTCACGAACCGAAATCACAACACCAAGATCAACACCGAGCAGGTCGGCGTAATCTTCAGCTTTTTTCTTCGCCAGTTTTATTGCGTTCTCTCGGGCCTGTTCGGTTGCATCTTTTGAGTCGATAACGATTGGGCTAAGGGCATCGATCGTCAAGTCGGTGCCGACCGATAAAACAACTTCGTCAACCACGTCACCGGCCTTGTCGGTGTCACGCAAGGTAACTGCGAATGACTGCGTCGCGCGAAAGCCGATCAACTTTTGCACGCCATCTTGCGAATATGAATATTCGGGGTAGACACTCAAATTTTGGGTGGCGAAATCTTTTTTATCGACATACGATTTATCGAGCGCTTCTCTAGCCTGGGCGGCAAGGGCACTAACTCTCTGCGATGCACCGCGCGATGTCGACTCGACGGCAAAAACTGAAAAATTAAATTGAACAGCATCGGGCACAACTTTGACCGAACCTGTCGCCTCGACCGTGACGCCGGTTTCGATCGGCTGAGTGACATCCCACGTATTTTTTTGGCCAACACTAAAACCACAACCGCCCAGCGATAATGCCAGTGCGCCAACACAAACGGAAGTTTTTTTGCTGAAACTGATACTTTTAGGTTACCCGAAACAAAAGCAAGTATTTCACTAGGGTTGCCTGACCGAGTCTTATCTCACCCAGGTAGATTTCTGCTG
>DOHD01000061.1:4205-11518 GCA_003535455.1 Acidimicrobium sp. | reverse complement strand
GTGGTGAAATTGGTATACACGCTAGACTCAAAATCTTGTGAGCTTTACGCTCGTGGGGGTTCAAGTCCCCCCTCGCCCACAAAATTTATTGGATGCGACAATATTTGTCGTCGTCAAAATATCGTCCCCAGCGAGCCGTGATCAGCTCAACTTCTTGCGGTTCAACATGGTCGGGTCGAGAGGCGGTTTCAAAGTGAAAAAGTCTCGCGTGTGGTGTCCAGATTATTCGGTAGTTACGCTCCAAAACTTTAAACGCAAAGTCGCAGTCGTTGAATGCAAGTGGAAAGACCTCGCTTAAACCACCAACCTCGAGATAGATATCACGTTTAATCAATGCGCAAGCACCTGTCACGCCACTGCATTCGCGAGCACACACGAGCATGCCGAATTCTCCGAGGTCACTGCTTGAACAGCCTCGGCGAAAATTGTGTGGCGATGGAGTGTTTGAGTGGGCTGCACTCTGAATTCGACTATCTTCATAAATAAGCATTGGTCCGACCATTGCCACGTCTGACTCAGAGATGTGTCCAACCATGGTTTCAAGCCAGTCAGGGCTGATCACTTCGGTGTCATCGTTTAACAACAACACCAATGGGGCGTCGGTGTTAACAACACCAAGATTGCACTTGTCCGAGAAATTGAACGGTTTGTCATAGTCAACAATTTTGATTCGATCCCGACCCACTCTTTTCAAGTCGGTATATACCCAATCAGGTGTTCCTTTGTCGACAACCACAATGACTTCGTAATTCGTATATGTAGTTTTCCGCGCGATGCTTTCAACTGCATTCACCACCAGACATGTTTCGACACCAAAAATCGCTTTGCGGGTGCCGCAAGTCGGAATAATGATGCTGACCTTTGGATGTTCGATTAATTTTCGTTTTACGGTGACCATCAGATTGGTTTGATTGAAACTGACTTCGGCTGGTATCGATCGTCGTTCTAAGTGTTCACGCACAGCTTTTGTTGCCGAGGCAAAGGCGTAAGTTTTGTTGTCGCCCGCAAGCGCAGTCGACCCAGTTACGGCGCGCCAGTGGTAGAGAATTTTTGGGATGTGCGCGATATTTTTCGTCTTCTCGGTAATGCGAAGCAACAAGTCGTAATCCTGCGAGCCATCAAAGCCCTGGCGAAACCTGCCGACTTCGTCAATCAAACTGGTGCGAATTACCGACAAGTGTGAACAGTAGTTCTGCGCCAAAAACCGTTCTGGCGACCACTTCGGTTTGCTAAACGGCTCATAGTGCTCGCCGTCTTGGTTGATCTTGTCTTCGTCTGTGTATATATAGTCAACATTCGGATCGTTCGCGATGCACTTGGCTATTTCTGCGAGTGCATTGACGTGAAGTGCATCGTCGTTGTCGAGTAGCGCAACGTATTGACCAGAAACAAGGGCAAGTGCGTCATTAGATGCGGCGACTATGCCACCGTTTTGTGATCTGAGGTAAACCTTGATTCTTGCGTCTTGTGCCTGCAGTTCATTCAGGCGAGTTCTAACCCACGCTCGAGTAGAACAGTCGTCAACGAGACACCACTCCCAATCTGAATGTTTCTGTGTGAGCACAGATTCGATGCATTGTTCGAAGGCGACTTGCGGTGGGTTATAGACCGGCGTGACAATGCTGATTCGCACGGTCATGCTGTTTATCGCACAATGCGCTTGAGAATTCGCACCGGAAGCATAAAAAATCTGCCGATCTTCCATGATGCTGATTCATAAACGAGATCAAGTTGTCTTGATTTGGCGCGATGAACCGCGTTGGTGCGCTCAATCTCACTGAGTGTCGTTTCAAGTCTCTCAATGTGATTCTGATGATTTTTGATGTGGATGTTTGCGTCATCAAGCATTTCTTGGATGTGGCGAAGTTTGTTCAAGTTGGCGACTGCCTCGCCAGCCTGGGCGGCCGAACCAATTGCAAAATCACGCGACTGCATTAGCGCAAGTTCGAGATGCATAACTTTTTCTTCAGCTTTTTGCAACCGAATAAGCAACTTATTTAATTCGATTTGCGAATCTGAAGTCGCCAGCGAAGCAGAGAGTGATGGGTTGTCATTCATAGATTGCTGAAGCCTTATTCTACAGCAGTGAAGTAATGGTAAGTTGTAAGTTGATGCAACAACTCAAAGACATCGCCAACTCACGCAATTTATTGTGGAACTTAACATTGCGTGAACTACGAAGTAAATATCGGCGTTCACTTTTGGGTTGGTCGTGGTCAATGCTCAATCCTCTGGCACAAATGGCCATATACACCTTTGTTTTTGGGGTTTTGTTTGGCGCCCAAGCTCCAGTTGGCGACCCATCAGGTGTTACCACTTTTGGGCTATATCTATTGACGGGGCTGATTCCTTGGGGATTTTTCTCGCTCATTTGCGGCGTGGGATTACAAGCAATTCTGAGCAATACGACCCTGGTACGTAAAGTCGCGTTTGCCCGTGAAAGTCTGGTGATCTCGCAAGTTTTGTTTTGTTCGGTGCAGTTCTCGATCGAAATGACGCTTGTCTGTGTTGCTTTGACAATTGCTGGAAGTTTCGTTCTTCCGTTCTTGCCCGTCACAATTTTATTGATGACCTTTCTCGCACTTTTCGCCATGGGCATAGCGTTTGTTCTCAGCGTCAGCGCTGTTTTTTTTCGAGACTTACCCTATTTATGGACGATCATCAACCAAATTTGGTTCTTCGCCACGCCAGTCATCTATGACCCAACTATTTTCGACGACAAAGTGCCTGCTCCAGTGCACTTCATGTTGCACTGGAACCCAACTGCGGTATTTATTCGAAGTTTTCGGTCTACGACATACCACGGAAGACTTCCCGATCTCATAGATTTACTGGTTCTTGGGCTGGCCTCAGTAACTTCTTTGGTTGTCGGGCTGGCAGTTTTCAATCGGCTCAAACGCCGACTTGCCGAAGAACTTTGATCAACCGCGTTTAGAGGTCAGCGATGTTGTCGCGCGAGAGACCACGATGATTCGACCGAAACGATGCCTTCATCGAACATATTGGTTTTGTGAACATTGAACCGTAACCAGTTTTGACAATGGTCGAATTCTGTCGTACTGGTTGAATTCGATATTGAAGCCGACAAATAATATGTGCCTTCAAGCAACCCAAGTTTCGGAATTTCAAGTGTTGCGGTTGCTGGCCCGTCAAGAACACGAATTGAATTCGAGACTCGTTGCGTTGATGTCGCCCAAACAACATCGCCGTTCAGTTTTGTTACTCTCACTCGCAAGATCGGTGATTCAACCCGCACATGAGCGTTGATTTGGAATCGAATTTTGACCGCTGAGTCTGTATCGAAGTGGTTGATTTTCGTTTCGTTTGATGAAAGAAGCTCGATCGAATTGATTCGTGCATCGCCCGTGCCCCACCGTTCACGAGATTCTTCGTCGCGTTCAATATGTTCTGTGTAACTGCCACCTGTATAGGCAGAGATCACATCGGTGGCGAAACCTGCCTGCCTGATTTTTCCTTTGTCGAGCCAGATCACTTCTTTGCACAGCTGTTGAACCAAGCCGAGACTGTGACTGACTACGACAATTGTTCGACCCTCGCGGCGAAATTCTTCAATTTTTTCGGTGCTTTTGCGCTGAAAATCTTGGTCACCAACCGACAAGATTTCGTCGATTAGCAAAATTTTTGGTTCGACATGGGCGGCAATTGAGAATCCGAGTCGCACAACCATGCCGGATGAAAAATTCTTGACTGGTGTATTGATGAATTTTTCGAGCCCTGCAAACTCGACAATTTTGTCGAACTTCAGCTCGACATCTCGCTTGGTCATTCCCAAGATTGCACCGTTCAGAAAAATATTCTCTGAACCCGTCAATTCGGGATGAAAACCGGCACCTAACTCGAGCAAAGCGGCAACTTTTCCGTCGATTTTGATTGAGCCTCGCTCTGGTGTGTAGATGCCAGTCAAGCACTTGAGCATCGTTGTTTTTCCAGAGCCGTTTGAACCGATTATTCCGAGTGTCGCCCCATGCGGAACATCAAACGAGACATCGTTCAGTGCGATGAACTCGTCAAACTTGGCGCGACGTCCACGCAAAAAAGCTGCCTTAATATAGCGATTGCGCTCGTGGTAAAGCCTGAAGTTTTTCGAGAGTGAATTGACCTCAATGGCGTTTTTGCCCATGATCAAATTTACTCTTTTTTTTCGGCGCGCAATTTAGTGAGCACTGCTACAACTGAAGCCGGTAACTTGTCAGTGTTCCAGTTGGTTATCAATTTGTCAGCATGCTGGTTGTAATAAATGTCTTCGGCAGTTGGTTTGCTTAAATCGCAATACCATGGCAGATGTCGGGCTGTATATGGTGGAGCACTGCGAAGCGAGTTAGCGTTCAAATGTCCGCCGCCGGGGCGGTGCATCGCAAAGGTTGTGTCAATTGGTGCTGAAAAAAACCCCGACGATAATTTATTGCGCCAAAATTGCGACTCCCAGGTGATCACATCTTGTTTGTGCACATAGTGGTCTGGCAGATCGTCAATGCGCAGTGAAAAGCCGACTTTGTCAATCTTTGGATTATCGCGTAGCGCTTCTTCGAAGAACTCAAAAACGTTTAATGGCGTGTTCTCGTCTGGCAAGATATCTGGATCAGAGATAATAAAATATCGATCGTGTCCGAGTTCGGGCACCAAGCCACTTAGCCACGGTGCACGATGGCCAAGGTTGTAGCCGTTACGGACAACATTATGTTTTGTTGATTTAAGAAACTCAACTAGTGGTGGGTAAGTGCTGGCGTTATCACATAGCCAAATTTCGTTTTGTCCTACACTTTCAAGCCATTCAACCAATTGTTTCAGGTAGGTGAGACGATCACGAACTGTGATGATTACTGGATACTGTTTCAACATTCCGAATTCTATTTGCGAAGCAACAAACGGGAAACAATACTCCTGAGCTTTTGCTCGATTCTGTAGCTACGTGAAGCTTCGAGAAATTTCACTCGACTTCTGGCCTTATCTCGTTGAGTTAATAGCCGATCAATTCGGGTAGTTAGCGAGACTAGTTCTGCGTGCAACTGTGCACGTTGGGCATTTGTAATAGCGAGATCTTGGGTTCGTTGGGCGAGTTCGTTTTTTAGGTGTCGATTCGTGTGGACGAAATCAGCAACTTTTGTCTCGGTGAACTGACTGAATGCATCATACTTATTTCGCACGGCGTTGATTTCGTTGATCAACTCAGTTATGAGCGTGTCGTAATCTTGATTCGTTAAGGTCACGATTTCATTCTACTCAACCCTCTTTGAGTTGATTGTGGTCTGTTGTCTTGCTGAGATGAGCACTCGGGTAGATTATGACTCAGTGCGCGTGCCTCGTTATGACCAGTCTGGTGTTCTGAAATGGGTTGAATACCTTTATGTCGTAATTATGTTGGCGGTCTTGACACAAGGTCCAGTTCTGAAAATTTGGGAAGGTAGTGGTCAGTCGGGATCAACAATTCTTGAGACCACGAAGTATTCGACTTATTTGCTGTTTCAACTTCCAGCAGTGGTGTTGCTTGCGCGTCGTGGTGTATCTCAAAATATGTTGCGCGGTCCGGTGGGCGTGCTCTTGGGTTTTTGCACATGGATGTTGCTGTCTACAGGCTGGGCGACGGCGAGCAGTTATTCACTCGTCGCATCGGTTTCATTATTTATTACATGTCTCGCCGGTCTTTATGTCGCACGAAGTTTTACTTTGTTGCAACAGCTAACTCTTTTTCTGGTGGCGATGCAGCCGGGGTTGGTCGTGTCTTGGTATGCCGTTCGCAACAATTGGTCCGGCGCGGTCAACTTTGACGAGAACTACTGGATAGGTATCTACTTCAACCGAAATTCATTCGCACCGCCAGCCGCACTCGGCTTTCTCGCTGCCGGCGCACTTGCATGGATACTCATCGTGCGACGCCCAAGATTCTGGGCTCCGCTAACGGTCGTGCTGGCAGATGTGATGCTGCTTGATTTAGGTCTATTGATCAGAAGCAACTCTTCGACTTCAATTGGCGCAATCGGGCTATTCATCTTCGTCTGGGCTTTTTGGACACTTGTCAGGCAGGTTCAAAGAAAAAAACTGATTTCTGCTCGGCAGATGCTGCAAACGGTTTATCCACTTTTTCTTTTTGTGATGATTCTGCTGACTTGGATCGGTTTCAAATTTCAAAAGTACCTGTTTTCTTTTTTCAACAACAAACTTGATTTCAGCGGGCGAACGATGCTGTGGCGGTTCAGTTGGGACGGTTTTCTCGACAAGCCAATTCTTGGATGGGGGTGGTTTTCGGCGTGGAATACCCCTAACTTTTTTCATGAACGCGAATTTTGGTGGGCGATTTCAAACACGACCTGGTCACACAGCGCGATCATGGATGTTTTGCTTGGCGGTGGAGTTGTCGGCGCCGGGCTATTGGTTCTCGCAATTTTATGGAGCGGCGCACGTCAACTTGAGCGAGTGCAAACCCAAAACGCAGGTCAATGGACATTTGCGGCGACTTGGTTTGTCTTAGCCGCGTCAACTCAAGAAAGTTTTATCGTCGGCAATCACTTCATGTGGCTGTTGTTGGTTGCCGCGATGTCGGGCAGTCGGGACGACAAAGTCAGAAAAGTTTAAACTTATTGCTCTTCTAGAAGTTTGATCATCAATTCACGCGAGTCGGCTGGCTCGGTGTTGAGACTAGTTTGATCTATGGGTTTAACCGAAACGTGTGAAATTAGTGGATGTCGCGGTCGTTCATCAATTTCGTTCTCACCAAAAAGTTCTTCATGCACCTTCTCACCGACGCGCAAACCGACGACCTCTATTTTGATCGGCTTTCCACTATTGCGAACAAGTTGCTCGGCGACCTCGTAGATATTCACCGGTTTGCCCATGTCTAAAACCAATACCTCTCCGGTTGAGCCAATGGCGCCAGCTTGAATAACGAGTTGCACCGCTTCTGAAATGGTCATGAAGTATCTCGTGACGCCGCGATGAGTAACGGTCACTGGCCCACCCTTGGTGATCTGGTCTCTGAATGACATCAAGACACTGCCGCGCGAACCCAAGACATTGCCGAATCGAACAGAAATATATTTACCTGGGCCAGAGTTGAATGCAAACTCGGCGGTGAGTCGCTCGGCGATGCGCTTCGAATAACCGAGGACGCTGATGGGATTCGCAGCCTTGTCGGTTGAAATGTTGACAAAGACTTCGACGCCCGATCGTTGCGCGGCCTTTAACATCGTCAAAGTGCCGAGCACATTGGTTTGGTACGCCTCATGTGGGTAGCGCTCAAGAAGAGGAAGATGCTTGAGCGCTGCCGCATGAAACACGACCTGTGGTTTTCGCGACTC
>DOHD01000061.1:0-4187 GCA_003535455.1 Acidimicrobium sp. | reverse complement strand
ATAGAAAGCTGCACTTCATGCAGCGCACTTTCATCTCGATCAAGCATGATGATTTCAGCGGGGTTGAACTTCACCAGTTGTCGACACAGTTCACTGCCGATGCTGCCGCCTGCGCCAGTCACCAATACACGACGATTCACCAAATATTCTGAAATTTCGTCGAGGTTGATCTTGACTCGCCGACGGCCGAGTAGATCTTCATCGGTCAAATCGCGGATGTCACTGGTATCTACAGGCCGCTCATTCAGACTCTGCACCGCAGGAAGAATCTTTACCTCTAGTTTTGCGTCACGAGCAGTTTGAGCAATCTCAGCGACGATATTCGACTCTGCCGAAGGAATGGCAATCAACAAGGTTGTTGCACCCGTGCGAAGCGCGGCTTTTTGAATCGCTTCGCGACCACCCAGAACCGGAACCCCAGAAATTCTCAATCGGTGTGTTGACGTGTTGTCATCCAAGAAACCAACCGGCAAATAACTCGAGTTCGGATTGCGCAACATTGTGTTGACGATTTGAATGCCGCCTTCGCCGGCGCCATAGATCAAGATCTTGTTTGCAGTCTGTTCTGACGGCCGACGTAGTTGTTCACGAATCAATCGCCAGGTATATCGGCTCGCCCCCGTAAAAAAAAGGCCAAGAATGCCACCGGCAATAATTGCGCTGCGTGGAAATGCGTCGACCGAGCGGTCAGTGAACCGAACTGTCAACAAAATCGAAGTGGTAATAAACGCCGAGAGTATGAGACCTTTTACTTCGTCAAAACTGCCATAACGCCACCGACGGCGATAAATGCCGACGATGTACCCGGTGATTGCCTGCACGAAAGCCACGATCGGTAACACTCGATAAAGAATGCCTTGAACGGCTTCACTAATATTTCTTTCGTCCTGCAGATACGCGCGCAAAACAAGTGCAAGTGCAGCGGCAGCCGACCAAGCGAGCACGTCCAAAACAAACTGAATTACGCCAGTGACAGAAACGAAACTCTTTGTTTGACCAATTCGTTCGGCGAAGAGTGCCGTTCGCGTACGAAAGTTGATCTGCTCGCTCATTAGTTGCTTACTAGAACTGCACCAACGACCGTATTTCCCGATTTTTCTGCGAGTGTCCAGGCTGATTCAAGGTCGGAGATCTTTGTTTTGTGTTGATTTACGAAAATAAGAATCGGTGAGTCAAGATTTGGGCTCAGCTCAGCGGCAGAAATATCGGCCACCGAATTAATCAACGTCGCTTTGCACCCGAGCACGCCGGCCAGCTCGCCAACAAACACCTCATTGTTGGCATGCGAATCGACCGGCAACACTCGCAACGTGGTGGTGCCAGTGATTGTTGTGGCGCCACGGATTGCTGTGGCGATGTGCTGAATTGAGTTTGGGTTGCGTTTTTTGTCGATGTTGCCCAAAAACTTTGGGAAGCCAACAAGACTCACGAGTTTTTTCGAGTCTCTTATGACATTGTCGCTGATGACAAGTTGCAGAAGGATCAGGCAACCAATTATCAGACCGACAAGTAAGCCAAATAAATATGTCTTGCGACCGACGGTGGTAATTTGCTCGCCACCAAAATATTTGTCCTCGGCAATTAGTTGCATCTCGCCCGAGGCAAGTTCGACCGACTCTTGTAACGCGATTTTTTGCAATGTGAGTCGGTCTCGTTGGCTCTCTGTGATTTTCGCAGACTGATTAAGCAGTTGGTCGACAAGTTCGAGAGAGCGTGAGAGTCCCGTTTTTATTGATTCGGCTCTCAGCGTTATAAGAAGTTGGAGGTAATTTTCAATTGCTGATGCACAATTTACTTCGTCTTGCTCGGTGCAAGTGAATGTAAATGATGCGTTGGTCGCAGGTGAAAATGAGAACCGTCGGGCTTCAGATATGTCGCCTTCGGTGGTCAATGCAAAGCGCGTTTCTGATTTGTCGACTCGAATATCCAAATCACCTTTGATATTGGTCAACGCTTTATCGAGGTATTTTTGACTTCTTAATACAGCCAACTGGCTTGTCTCGCTCGGTATCGGTTCGAACAGTGCAGGGTTCAGGTCAACCAGCGCGAGTGGCGCCATTTCATTTAGCGCTTCGTAGGTTCTGGTCAGTGTGTAATATCTTGGCTCGGTTTGTAAATCAGACTCTTGAAAAAACATCAATCCCGCACCAACCAACATTGTTATTGGCACCACCCACCATCGTTTGCGAGCTACCGAGGCGATTGTTGCTAAATCAAACGAAATACGCCGTGGGGCATTGAGTGGGTTCACGCGTTCTAAGGCTATCAGTGACGAACTTTGACGTTATTGTTTCGCGTGCTGGCAAAATGAGACTATTGGATATCGGGTAATTGCCCGACAGATTTGCGGAGAAAAATGGCAACTGATCTAGAGCGAATTCTCGGCTATCGAGACGCCGTTGATTCGTCGTCCGAAATCAGAAAAGTTGCCGACGAGATGTTTGCGATGTCTTGCTGGACCCCAAACTTTTGTAGCGCATTGATCCGAGCATCAGAGTTGACTGGTGCGTTCAATTTCAACCCGCATGATCCGGTGCCTGGTCACGAAGTTTCACTTGCTGTAATTAGCCCACAGCTGTTTAATGCCGTTGAAGTTGATTTTGGTTTACGAATCTGGCCGCAGTTACAAAAACATTGGCCATTGATCGACTATCACGGGATCCAAGATGTTTTCGTCATCAAATATGAAGTCGGGCAACAAGAAGAGTTGCGAATGCATCATGACATCGCCCAAGTTTCAGCCAGCATCAAGTTGAATGATGATTATCAAGGCGCCGAACTGCAATTTCCTCGGCAAAATTTCTCGAATCGCGAAATGAAAATTGGCGAGATGGTTGCTTGGCCTAGTTTGGTGACTCATCCGCACAACAGTGAACCCATTATCAGTGGAGTCAAATACAGTGCGACAGTTTGGTTCGAATTGCCGATCACCAGTCAGCAATAGTGAGAGACACTTAGCCAGTTTTCTTGCGAACTTTTAGCGGTCGGTTTTCGGCATTCAGACAATGACCATCGGTCAAGTCGAATCTCCAACCATGTAACGAGCAGGTGAGTTCGGCGCCGTTGATCTCGCCGAATACCGACAGATCGGCCTGGCGGTGCGGGCATTTGCGTTGCATTACATAGTCGCCGATTTCAATTTCATCGCTGAGGTCGTTGTTGACATTTAAACGTGATGCCGCTTCTCGCTCGGTGCGGGTCATTCGCTCAACCGAAAGACTCTTGAAAAAGTTGTAGATATATTCGTTGAACTCACCCGAGCGCCAGGCGATAAATCGACAAGAAAGAAAAAATGAATTCGACCAGTCAACCGCCCGATTGCTAACAATAATCTCGAGCAACTCTTGTGGGATATCAAACCTGAAGCCGAATGACTGACCGGTGAACTTTTCGACTTTGCCTTTTTGAAAATTGATCAAAATCTCGATTTTGCGAGTTCTAATCAGACAGTTGGCCCCGATGCCAGCGCGAAGTGCCGGGGCGAGATCCAATAGTGGTTCAAACCATGTTTGCAGCGCACCAATAATATCGAATTGAGCACCCGATTTAGAGGTTGACCACTTGGCTTTTTCGTCTCTTAGCCAGCCTGACCAATCTGCTTGATACCGACGGAGATATTTTTCTTTTTCAGCAAAAACTTTTTCGACATCAATGTTTTTAGGTAATGAGACGTTGATTTTTTCTGGTGAAACATCGATGCTGGTACCAGGAATCGCCAAGATGTCGTTGTGGCGGCCAAGAACGCGCAGTCGTTCTAGAAATTTTGTTTGATCAGGAAATATGGATGTTTCGTTTCCGGTGATCATGTTGAGATGAAACAACTCTTCATCCAAAAAGCATGGCGGCCCAGCCGATGGCACGACCGCGCGAGCATTGAGGGTCTCAACATATTTGATTGCTCGCGCAAACTGACTTTCGATCTTGGCTTGGGCAAGACCATGCTTTGTTGCCGGGTCTTGCTCATAGACCATTGGATACCAAATTGCACCGCTGAACTGCAACCAATGCAGGTCGATTGGTCCATGACTGAGCAATGACTCGAGGTCGCCAGTTCGACAGTCGTTTTGATTGACCAATCGTGCAGTTTTGTCGCTGACGACCAACGCCGAGTCGCCACCCGGACCATCGGTGATGGATGTTTCAACATGAATTGCAATTTTGGTTTCACTATCGAGAGCCAGTTCTTT
>DOHD01000100.1:2817-2974 GCA_003535455.1 Acidimicrobium sp. | reverse complement strand
CAAATGGTCAGACCGATATTTACTCTCTTGCGATCACTTTGCTTGAATCAATAACTGGTGAGGTGCCGTTCGTCGGCGAATCTGTGGCGATCACACTTGCAAACCGCGTCGACAAGTTGTTGCCAGTCAACGCCGACATGGGCCCAATTGCCGCGCC
>DOHD01000100.1:0-2808 GCA_003535455.1 Acidimicrobium sp. | reverse complement strand
GGTCGGCCATTGGCAGACGAGCGTGGCACCGCACTTGAACTTGGGCAAGCCCTGGCCCAAATCGCCGACAAAATGCCGCGACCGTTGCCGATAGATACGGTCGTGCCGAAAAAGTTCGAAGACGTGATCACTCGTCCGCACCCGATAACGACTGCGAGCGAAACCGTGGCGGCACAAGTCGTCGAGCAAGTCGAAATTGCCGTGCCGTCAACGCCAGTCGTGGCTGAGTCGCCGCGCACTCGAAAGAGATTGCAGCGTTTGTTTGCCGTCGCGGCACTCGGTGCCACGTTGATTGTCGGTGTTGTCGCGTTTCAGGCGCTGACGAAAAAAAGTTTTATCGTGCCTGATTTGGCTGGTGTTGCCGAGGCCGAAGCCCGAAATTCGATCGCGACGAACGGGTGGGAGTTGATAATTCGCGCCGAACGTACCAACGACGTTGAGTTCGGCTTCGTGATTCGCACCGAGCCGGCGGCTGGTGAATCTTTGAAGCAGGGCGATGCGCTGATTATTTATGTTTCTGAAGGAGCGCCACTCGGCGTGCTTATTGAAGTCGCCGGTGATTCGCGCGAAGTTGCGTTTGAAAAATTGACCGCACAAGGTTTGACGGTTTCGGCGACAGAAGATTCAAGCGACACTGTGCCGATCGGCAATGTGATTTCTTGGTCTGTTGCCAAGCAACCTTCACTAGTTGCCGGTGATCAGGTTCTGCAAGGTACGGTGATCAATCTTGTTGTCTCGAATGGTCCTGCTTTGCGTGCGGTGCCGTTGATCGTCGGCTTGAATCTCGAACAAGCGACCGCGATCGTCGCCGAATTGGGTCTCGTGCTCAGTAGTAGTGCCGACAGTTTTAGCAATGATGCAGCCGCTGGTTTGGTTGGTGCACAGTCGCCACCACCAGGCGAAATGGTGCCGAAAGATAGCACGATTGTTTACTCAATTTCACTTGGGCCAGATTTGGTGGCGTTGCCGAACATTGTTGGCATCAACTTTGTCGAGTCTGAGAAACGATTGCTAGAAGCCGGTTTCGTGGTCGGCGAAGTTTCGGGTCGAAAGTCGTATCGCATGAAGAGCGCATCGGTTAAAGGTGTGGCGATTAAAAACGGTGAAATGTTGCCACGCGGTTCGATTATCGACATGGTCTTTCCGTGAGTTTGGAGAGACCAGAAAACGCTTCAGATTTGAGCGTTCTAGATAGTGGTGGTGTCGACGAAGTATCGGTGATTCCGTGGTCGTTGCTGTTGCGGCGCAAACTTGTGCAACGCGTTGGTGTTTCGCGGCGCAANNACTTTGTTGGTGGTCTCGTTGAAAACTGTTGCCGATGACTTGAACAGTTCAACAGGAATAATCAGTTGGGCAATCACCGCGCCGATGCTCGCGTTCGGCGTGGTCGGCCCGGCGTTCGGCAAAGTTGGCGACCTGTGGGGGCACAAACGAGTTTTTGTCTGGGGATTATTCGTCGCGGGGTTCTTTGCTTTGTGCACGGCCGTCGCGTGGAGCGCACCGTCGATGATAATTTTTCGCACGCTTTCGGCTGCGGGGGGCTCGGCGCTTGGCCCGGCCGCGATGGCGTATATCAACCGCATGTTTGATCCCAGCGAAAGAGTCAGGCCGCTGGGATATTGGAGTTTCGTCACCGCCGGCGCACCCGTGATTGGCGTTGTTGCGGGCGTGCCGCTCGTCGCGACGTTCGGATGGCGCACGATTTTTTTGATGCAAGCGCCGTTGTGTTTGATTGGTTGCGTTGTCGCGTGGTGGTTGCTTGGCGACACCGAGCGACGTGCGAATGTGAAATTTGACGTGCCTGGTGCGCTGTTGCTCGGCGTTGGCTCTGTGATGATTTTGTTGGCGATCAATCGTGGGCCTGCGTGGGGTTTTGTTTCGGTGCGAACGATTTTTGTTGCGATGTTGGGTGTAGTCGCGTTGGCGTTTTTTGTGCGCGTCGAAAAGCGGGCGAGTGACCCGATGTTGCCGTTGAAATGGTTCGGCACGCGCAATGTTGCGTTTCCGGTTGCGAGTCAGGCGCTGACGAATTTTGCCTACATGGGTGGATTCATGATCGTGCCACAACTGCTCGAAGTCGGTTTAGGGTTTTCGACCTCGCACATTGGTTGGCTGATAATTGCTCGGCCGCTTGTTTTTTCGCTTGTTGCACCATTTTCTGGGCGTATTGCGATTCGAATTGGCGAGCGCAATGCCGGTGTTATCGGCGCGATTGCGGTGATGTGCTCGATGTTGATGCTGTCGCAAATCGATTTGGGTTCATCTGATTTATTTATTGCAGTTGGTTTGTCACTTTCGGGTGTCGGTCTTGGTATTGCATCGCCGGCTTTGACCGCGCTGCTCGCGAATTCGGTTGATGTCGCCGATCTCGGCGTGGCGAGTGCGGTGCAACAGTTGCTCAATCAAATGGGCGCGGTTTTGGGTGCCGCGGTAATGGTTGGTGTGCACGAGGCGACTATTGGTTCGGGCATTGTCCAGAGCTTTTCGTATGCGTTGCTTGCAGGGGCGATTTCGAGCGCGATCGGCATTTTTGCTGCCAGCGCCGTTCGTCGCACGGCGATTCAAAACCCAATTGGCTAAACTTCTGCCAGTCGCAATTCGGCGATCGTTTCACACGTGAGGTTTTTCTGAAGGTTTTGATTCCGCCAGGCAAGTCGGGCAACGTGCTCGCGACGATCGCGATCGGCGAGCAGTATTTGCAGCCGTTCATGAAATACGCCTACCACACCTGGGAGATGTACTGCCGCCGCCACGACCTCGGCCTCATTCTCTTCGACGACCATTTGATCAGCCCCGACCACCCAAAAT
>DOHD01000101.1:3801-4432 GCA_003535455.1 Acidimicrobium sp. | reverse complement strand
GTCAACGGCGAAAGCGGCGACACCGAATAGAACCGTGAGGTTTTCGGCGTTTCATAACCTTGATCGGTTGATGAAATGCCGACCGCGAGTAGGTCACCTATTGACGCGTCCAAAACCGTTGCGGGAAGGTTGATGACTACATCTTTGCTGCCGTTTGATATGTTCGAAATTTTGACAGGGGCAACGATGCCATTCGGCAAGTTGATGGCGCCACTCGGCGATTTGCTCACCAACGAGAAGAACAAAGTCGCGTCATTTGCCGTGCTGGTGATGCGAACCTTGATAGACGAAGGTCCGACAACTGAAATTGGTTCTTTCAGCGGCGCACTCTCCAAAAACCCGCTTTGTCCAGGCAAGAACGCCGGGCTGAATCCTGCGAGGTTCGACAGCAACTGCGAGGCAAGAGCACCCGCCGAACCAATACCAGGAAGCGCCGAAATTGCGCTTGGCACGCCACCAATTGGATAAATCAGGGCTGCAGTCGGAGTAACCAACGGCAACTGTCGCGGTTCGGTTTCAAAAGGCAACTTTTCACTGGTGAAAACTTTCGGAATCACAGTCGAATCTTGCAACGAAATTGAGCCGTTAGATCTCGTGAATTGGAAAACCGGAAATTCTATTTCGCGATCGA
>DOHD01000101.1:0-3720 GCA_003535455.1 Acidimicrobium sp. | reverse complement strand
GTTGGCGCCGAAATTGTTGAGGCGAATCGAATCGGCGAAACAGACTCGAGAAGTTTTTTCTCACTCGGGCTTGGTCTACCTTGCAGAACTGCATTTTCGTAGGCGTCGCACCATCGTTGCGCAAACGCGCCACACTCGCCTAAATATGCACCCTGCAGAGTCACGGCAGAAAAGAATGTTCCTGCCCAAACTTTTTTAAATGGACCAGATTCAAATGATCGCGCTACAGCCTGAGGAAACAAGCCTTGCTGCAAATCGCTCCAAGTAATATCAGCAACAACGGCATCGATTCGCGAATCTTGGCTGGCAGTCAAGAGAGCATTCGCTCCACCATATGAGCTGCCCATGATTCCGACACGTGGGTCGCCCTTGGCATCAAGAATTACATTTTTGCTTTTAGCCAAATAAGAAATTAACGCCCGAGTGTCAGCAACTTCGCTGTCGAGCGAATTCATTTCTATCTGCCCGGTCGATTCGCCGAACCCACGGGCAGACCATGTCATTACGACAAAACCCTTCGACGCGAAAAACTTGGCGTCCGATTCGACAGAGTCTTTGCTTCCACCAAATCCATGGGCGATCAAAATTGCCGGAGCCGGCAGTTTTTTCGGAAGATATTGCGCAGTATCAATTGATATTCCCGGCGCCGTCTCGATAAATTCAGAATTTGCCTCATCGGCTTGGGCAACAGTCGGAACAGAAATCGAAATCAGCGATATCGCCAACGCCGAAAATGTCCGAATCTTCACTCGCTCAATTTAGGGGAAATGTCACACGTCGCCTGATATTTTTTGTTGATAATCTTTCACGCGTGCGCTTGAAACACACACTTCTCGGGGCGGTGTTACTTATTTCTCTTGCCCCTCAAGCAGCCTCGAGCGCCTCGGCCGAAGCAAAAACCAAAAAATACACCGTGACGATGAAGAAGGCGCATCTTCCGACTGCTCCAAATAACGGCACCGACGACTATCGATGCTTTCTTCTCGACCCAAAGGTGACCGAAGACTCAATTATCCGCACCATTCAATTCATTCCGCAACGAAAAAACTTTGTTCATCACGCGATCATTTTTCGAGTGACTGACGCCGATCTACCTCAGGCGATCGCCCAAGACAAAAACGGCACGGGTTGGCCATGTTTCGGGGGCTCGGGCCTGGGCGGCATGTTGTCGTCGTTTGTTTCGACACCATGGCTTAGTTCGTGGGCTCCAGGTCGTGGCGTAGATGTTTCACCTGAAGGGTATGGCACACCGTTCAAGAAGGGCGAACAATTCGTTTTGCAAGTGCACTACAACTTGCTCGCTGCCAACGGGGGCAAAATACAAACTGACAGATCCAAAATTGTAATGGAGGCGATTCCGGCGAAAGGTACAAAAGTTAAACAGCTTCATGTCGAACTCTTTCCTGCCCCTGTCGAACTCGCCTGCCCCGCTGGCATAACTGGCCCACTTTGCGACCGAAAACAAGCGCTGATAGATCTTGCATCGCGAACCAGCAAAATGAGCGCGTTCGAGTCGGCGGGCATCAACATTCTTTGCGGTCAAGACCCTTTCAAACCGGTTCCCTCGCTCACGTCTCGGTGCGACAAAGTNNCTCACCTTGAACCCTGGAACACCGTCAGAGAAAACCATCTTTGACGTCAGAAAATATAATTTTGACGATCAATCAGGCACAGTTCTTAAATCGCCGATTGTCGTAAAGTCAGGCGACACTATTCGAGTCACATGCACTTTCGACCCGACTCTTCGCCAGAAACTGCCCGAGTTACAAAAATTGCCCCCGCGATATGTCACCTGGGGCGAGGGCTCATCCGACGAAATGTGCCTCGGCGTCATCTCCGCCACCAAATAATTTTTTTCAGTCACTCCCTTCTTAGCGAGCTAGTGGCAAGACTTTGGGGCGGGGGCGACGTCGATGCCGGGGCTGCGCGCGAAAAAACCACTTGGCTTGAGATGAAAACCAGTTCGCTCAACAGGCATAACTGGCCAATCTTCGGCGCGCGGAATGTGATTCGTGCCGAACACATGCCACAACACAACATCGGTGTTCTCAATCTCGCGATCGGCGCGCGTCCACTCGGGCAAACCCGCACCGCCCGCATGCTGATACGGATAATCACCAGCTGGATATCGCTCGTCAGCGCGATTCGCCGTCACCCATAAATGGTGATACATAAAACCTGCACGCTTGCCGATCGTCGACTCAGGTTTCGCCAATGGGTATGTCGTATGCCCCGACACAAGTTTGTAACCGACAGGTTTTCCCATGTGATTTTTTCGACCAGGGTTAATCACTTTCCAAAACCGACTCTTGAACGGATCAACAACGCGCCGCGCCTCACTCTCGCGCTTCAACACCTTCTCGCTTGTCTCATATGCACCGCCGTAAACATTCTTCGGCCCCATCTCATGGGCAAACGAGTCGACCTCAACAACACTGTTGCGAACTCCAGCAATTTCGTCGCCACCGCCATCAATATCTAGATCAAGTCGCGCGCACAAAATATGTTGGTGATATGGCGCCCACAGCCCCGGCTCGAGTTCAGTCGCCGAACCATGAACGGCGCCCAAATTATCAGCGAGCGTAAGAACAATGCCCGTAAGTTTGGCCTCAAACTCAATCGAACCGTCTTGGTAGAAATACCAGAAGTATCCGTATTCGTAGTTATTGATCGTAACGATCGACGAAACCACGAATCGCCGCCCACGTCGCACCTCGACATTGCCGTCGATGTCGACGTGCTTCCACAAAATTCCGAAGTCTTCTTCGTGAGTGCAAATCGCGTTTTTTATCTCGCGCACGGTGCCGTCTGGTTTGGCGACGGCAACATCGAGATAAACGATCTCACCCAAACAGTCACAGCCGAGAGTCAGCGAATTCGTGTAATTACCCAAACCGAACTCGCCGGTGTCAAAAGCGTTCTTGCGATACGCACCCTGACTCGGGTCACCATACGGAATCACGAGTTCGGCAATCGACAAACGATGTGCAATCTTGCGCAACTCGCCCGCATCATCGAACCAAACATCGTGAATCACGAGGCCTTCGCGCTGACAAAAACCGATTCGAAAGCTCCAACGCTCCCAAGTCACCTTGTAGCCGTCAAACGAAAACGAAACACCCTCGGGTTGTTTGATTTCAAGTGGCATCAACGAAACATTCGCCCCAGTTTGACTCTGGCGATACGGCCCAGGTGTCTGCGGCACGGCAATCTGCTGATCATTTTCAACGGCGACAACTTTGCCCGAATCTATATCAACTATCGCATGCAGACCCGAAATCGGGTGTGCATAAAAATTCGCCTCGGGCGTCGGTTGGTGCCACATTGGCGTCCAAATGATTCGCCGTCCGTCATCCAAATATTTCGGTATCTGCGCACCAATCGGCCAGGTTTCCATCTTCACGCTGTCAAGATCGGTGATCCCTCGACTGCGCAACGCTTCAATCACTCGCGAGTCACTTTTGGCAGCGGCGATCGCCCTCTCGCTCTCGACGCTCAACACCGGCGCCTTTGCACCTTCAATTATCTTGTTGCTCACAACGCGACACGATTCGCTTCCACCCGACTCGCCAGCACCAATAGTCACGACAATCTCCGACACTTTGCCCGTCGAACGATCAAGCACTGTCACCCGTGCAGCGCGCTCGACATTTTCGCCCTGCCGATAGCGAGCCAGTTGCGCTTTCGACGGCTCTTCAACCTGAACGAGCGCGATCAAAT
>DOHD01000090.1:3165-3930 GCA_003535455.1 Acidimicrobium sp. | reverse complement strand
TAAGTTTTTTGCGAACGTCTTGTGGAGCGATCACATTGACATTCATATTCTCCAAAATCTTTACCGCACGAGTCACGAGATCTGCGTTCGATGCCAACTCTCCGCGTGAAAGATAAATGTTGTCCTCGAGACCCACTCGCACGTTGCCACCCGCAAGTGCGGCCATCGCGACATATGGCAATTGCATGCGACTAATCGAGAACGCCGAAAATATTGCACCTGGTGGCAATTGATTGACCATCGCCATGAAAGTTGACGGATCGTCTGGCGCGCCGTAGGCGATGCCCATACATAGTTGAATCATGATTGGGTCGTCGAGAAGGCCTTCGGCGATCAGATCTTTGACCATCACCAGATGACCAGTGTCGAAAACTTCAAGCTCGGCACGCACACCAAGTTTTTGAACTTGTTTGGCCATCGCGCGCAACACGCTGGGAGTGTTGACCATGATGTAGTCGCNNTCGCCGCCCGACGCAAAATTCATCGTGCCACAATCGAGCGTGCAAATTTCTGGGCGCAGGCGAGCGACATGCTCGAGGCGTTCAGTTGCGCCGACCATATCGGTGCCAATCTCGTCGAGCGGCAAAACCTTTTCGTCGCCACCGAGCACCATGTCACCACCCATGCCAGCGGTCAAATTCAGAACAACATCAGTATTCGACGACCGAATTCTGTCTACAACTTCGGCATAAAGTTCGACGTCGCGTGTGCCTTTGCCAGTTCGCGGGTCGCGCACATGAATATGCACGACTGCCGCGCCTGCCT
>DOHD01000090.1:0-2994 GCA_003535455.1 Acidimicrobium sp. | reverse complement strand
TTCGAAGCGCTGCATGAGTCGTCTGTCAAATCTCCCGAAGAGTTTTGGCGCAAGGTCTGGAGTTTCTGCGATGTGATCGGCGAGCAAGGCGAACGCGTGATCCATAAAAATGAAGTCTTAAACGATCCGTCAGCCGAATTCATCGCCACGCAGTTTTTCCCAGATGCCAAACTGAGTGTCGTCGAAAACTTTTTGCATCGCACCGGCAGTAGCGAAGCAATCGTTGCGATCGATGAAACAGGCAAGCGCACTTCTCGTTCGTGGGATGAGTTGCGTCAACGCGTCGCGAGTCTCGCGGGCGCGCTGCAAAATCTCGGCGTTGTGGCAGGCGACAGGGTTGTCGCGTGGTTGCCCAATGCGATTGAAGTCGTCGAGACAATGTTGGCCAGCGCATCAATTGGTGCAGTGTTTTCATCTTGCTCGCCTGACTTCGGCGCACAGGGCGTGCTCGACCGTTTCAGCCAAATCACTCCGAAGGTTTTGGTCGCAACCGACTCGTATATATATGGTGGCAAAAAGTTCGATTGCCTTGAACGGCTAGCCATTGTGCGCAAAGGTTTGCCGTCACTAAACGCGACCCTTTTAGTTTCGGCTAATGACTCACCACTTATGGGTGATCTGATTTGGTTTGAAGCTTTTTTGAAGTCGGGCGCGAAGTCACCAGTTGTGCCACGCAGATTCGGTTTTGATCACCCGTGGTATGTGCTCTATTCGTCAGGTACGACTGGCGTACCGAAATGTATTGTGCATCGCACTGGTGGCGTGTTGTTGCAACATCTAAAAGAGCATCAATTGCACTGCGACATCAAAACTGACGATCGCGTTCTATATTTCACGACTACAGGTTGGATGATGTGGAACTGGCTCGTCTCAGTGCTCGCCAGCGGCGCAACTGCCGTGCTCTATGACGGCTCGCCAAGTTTTCCGACGATGAATCGATTGTTCGATCTAGTCGATCAAGAAAATCTCACGTTGCTCGGCACTTCAGCCAAATTCATTGATTCGGCGCGAAAATCTGAGATTGATCCGGTGAATTCACATTCACTGCGCTCACTGCGCACAATTTGTTCGACCGGCTCACCGCTCGCACCCGAAGGGTTCGGTTGGGTGTATGAAAAAGTTTCGAAGTCGGTTCATCTCGCTTCAATCTCTGGGGGCACAGATTTGTGTGCGTGTTTCGTCGGTGGCGACCCCGCAAGCATCGTCTACGCTGGCGAAATTCAGCGTCCGTGCCTTGGCATGGATACCGATGTTGTCGATGACCAGGCCCGTTCGTTGAAAAAGAGTTTCGACATCGCGGGTGAATTGGTCTGCAGATCTCCGTTTCCATCGATGCCGCTCGGTTTTTGGGGTGATGGCACACCTGGGTTGCCCGACCCAAAGTCGCCCGGACCGAAATTTCGCGCGGCGTATTTTGAAAGATTTCCCGGCATGTGGAGTCACGGCGATTTTGCGTCGTGGTCGAGCCACGGTGGCATGACGATTCACGGTCGTAGTGACACAACTTTGAATCCAGGTGGCGTACGAATCGGTACGGCAGAGATTTATCGTGCCGTCGAACAACACCCTGATGTCTTCGAGAGTATGGTGTTCGGTCAAAATTTCGACAACGATGTTCGCATCGTGCTGGCTGTCAGATTGCAACCGCATATCTCGTTATCAGCACCACTTGTCGCCGACATCAAACTTCGCATTCGCAATGCGTGTACACCGCGTCATGTGCCAGCAGTTGTCGTTAGCGTCGCCGATTTGCCCCGCACCCGCAGCAATAAACTGGTTGAGCTCGCCGTTGCCGACGCAGTCAATGGTCGCCCAGTACGCAACATCGAAGCAATTGCCAACCCCGAAGCAATCGACGCCATCGTCGCGGCACTGCAATGAGACAAGACACCAAGCAAATAGCCGAGCAAGTGCGTCGTGATGGTTATGCGATTGTTCGCAACTTCATTGATCGAAACGAGGTCGCGATTTTGCAAGCCGAGACTAAATGGCTTTATGAACAGGCTCTTGTACATCCAACTTCATATCGTCACGGCAATCTCAGTTTCGAGATTTTTCCTGAGAAACATTTTGGCAAGCGCTACGTTGTTCAGGCTTATTGGTTTGCGTGGATCAGCAAATATTTTGAAGAGTTTCGCCGTCGACCCGAGTTTTTAGAAGTTCTTGATCCGCTTCTTGGTCGCAATATCAAGCAAGTTGCGCAACAAATTCATTGGAAGCCGCCTGGCGCGCGACTGACCGGTTATCGATTTCACCAAGATTTGCGATTTCGAGAGAGTCGCGACGCATACCAAGACATCGTCAACGACACGGTGACGATAGGCATCGCAATCGACGCAGCAACCGCAGAAAACGGTTGCTTAAGAATCGTGCCGCGTAGCCATGAAAATGGTTATCTCGGCTTGTCAGACAACGGCGACGGGGTGCTGATGAAGGGCTTAACCCATGATGACGAACTTCGTGCGGTGGGTCTTGACCCTGATCAAGTGGTCGATGTTGAGCTTGAACCTGGTGACGCCGTCATCTGGGGGCTTTTGACGGTGCATGGTTCGTTGCCAAATTATTCAAATTTTGATCGGGCCTTTGCTCTTTCTAGTTATGTGCGTGGCGATACTTCGCAACGAGGTGAGTGGGCATTTCGTGACGGTGCATCAACACCGCTTGGCGAAACTCCGCAACTTTGCAAATACGAAAAGCTTTTCGACAACCTCGAGCCCCATTACATCGACTCAGAGTGGTATCTCTGAACAACAGCCGTCTAAATATTTGGGGTCAGGTTTTTGAGCGGTAGATAGTCGTCGAGGTCGAGCGGGTCGAAACCGCTGATAAATAATGCTGCGGCTGCGTCGGCGTTTTTTCGATCTCGGGTCGCCTCGCCGATGGCTCGGCGCAACTCGGTGAGTTGTGAGTCGCTTATCGATCGATGTGCGATTATCGGCAGACATGGCACAAGTGGTCCGTTACAAATTATAAATAGTGAATCAATGGCTGCTG
>DOHD01000149.1 GCA_003535455.1 Acidimicrobium sp. | reverse complement strand
AAAGCGGAAGCCTTTTGTCGCTCGCCGTCGCATGCGCAACGGCAAGACTCGCACCAAGCATCGCATTTGCACCGAGTCGGGCCTTGTTCGGGGTGCCGTCAAGCGAGATCATTTTGTCGTCGACAGTTTTTTGATCGGCGGCATCTATGCCAACCAACAATTTTGCGATCTCGGTGTTGACGTTGTTCACCGCTTTGGCCACGCCCTTGCCGAGATATCGATTGCCACCATCACGCAACTCGACGGCCTCATGCTCGCCAGTCGAAGCACCTGACGGCACGATCGCTCGACCGAAGGCACCAGATTTAAGTGTTACTTCAACTTCGACGGTCGGGTTACCCCGTGAATCAAGCACCTCGCGGGCGTGAACTTTTTCAATTGCAGTCATCGACATCTACCTTACTCGCACCATTTTGGTGACTAATTTCTAGTTGTTTTGTTTCGCGATTTCCCAGAGTTCGTCGAGTTGAGTTAGTGAACACTTTGTGAGATCAAGATTTCTTTGCCCAGCCAGAGCGACGACATGTTGAAATCGACTGCGAAATTTGTCGGCGGCGGTTCGCAACGCAGTTTCGGCATCGACACCGAGGTGTCGCGAAAAATTCACCACACTGAACAAAACATCGCCAAGTTCGTTCGTGATTTCATCTTTGTCTTTTGTGAACGTGCCTTGGTTCTGCTTGGCCTCGATGGCATCTCGCAACTCGGCCAATTCTTCTGAGATCTTGTTGGCGGCACCTGTGCTGTCGGGCCAATCAAAGCCAAACTCAGCCGCGCGTTTCTGCAATTTTGTCGAATACAACAACGATGGCGATGATTTTGCGACACCGTCGAAAACCGAATCTTCAGATACGACACCGCGTTCTTGTTGCTTGATCGCATCCCAATTGGTGACGACGGCGTCGGCAGTTTCGGCTTGCACTTCGCCGAACACATGTGGATGCCGCCGAACCAGTTTGTCGTGAATCGAACGAGCGACATCGGCGATGCTGAATCTGCCTTGCTGCTCGGCGATCGTCGCATGAAACTCGACTTGATAAAGCAGGTCGCCGAGTTCTTCGATGAATTTCTCATCGGTTGATTGGTCGTCGGGGTCGAGTGCACTTATGGCATCGACGACTTCGTAGGTTTCTTCGATTAGATATCGCACGAGTGAGTCATGCGTCTGTTTTTCATCCCACGGGCATTGCTCGCGCAACGTGCGGGCGAGTTGATGCAACTTTGCAAGTTCGCCTGCGATGGGTTCCGAAAGTTTTGGAATATAGATAGAGGTCAAATGGTCGGGCTCGATCTCGCGGTCGAGGTTCTGCCAAGTCGTATGAATGATCTTCTGATCATCGAGGCCGAGGTGATGCAAAATTACGACTGGTTCGTCACCCGTCGCCGACTCGTGGGCAAGTTTGATGTTTGACATCACCCAATCGGCATGGCATTGAGCGACAAGCAGTGGACCTGATTCGCCCGCGGCCAATTCGGCAAATTTATGCGCATCGATTAGCCGAACGCCTGAATCGACCGGGTCTATTTTTAGTGCGCTCCATGCGATGTCAAGAAAACTCATCGCGGGTATCAACGTCGTTTTGATCGCATCGTTTTGCATCAGCAGTTGCACGGTGTGCTCAAGCACGAGCGGTGAGCCCGGCACGACATACAAGATTTCTTCGTGCTGTTTTGCGGCTTCGATCAACTTGTCGGCGATTGCGCGATAGACATCTTCGAACTTGTCGTTGTTTTCATATTCAGAGTCGAAACTCGTTGCGTCTTTGACAAGGTGTGCACTTGGGTGTCGGGTGGTGCGAATATAAATATGTTTGGCGTTCTTTATTTCATGCAGGGTTTGTGCAGTTATAGTTTCGTCGGCTCCTGGACCAAGGCCAACTATCTTGATGTGCGCCGTCATGGGCGACAACAAGTCGACCGTTTAGCTTGTGATGATGCCACCGCGGGCCGAACTCCATACACCGTATGCCGAGTCAACTTTAATTTTTGATGTGGCGATGTAGCCGGTCAACAAATTGGCCCCCGTATTTTTTGCCAAAAGCTTCGAGATGTCTTCGGCGACTTCGACGAATGGTCGAACATAGATGACGTGATAACCAAAACTTGATTTGACCGGCCCATATGCCACACCTGGTTTGGCCAATAGTGCACCCGCGGTGAAATCTGCGTCGAAGCCGCTTTGATATTCGGCCAATGTGATGCATGCATTATCGGTGCCACCGAGCGCGCCGCCAGACTCTTTGGCGTTGGGTTCAGTCGAAAACTCGCCGGCGAGTTTCGAAAAGTCGGTGCCGTCGGCGAATTTGGCGATTGCCTCGTTGGCGACGGCTTCTGTTTCGACAACTAGGTGTCGCACGCACAAAACGCCAAGCGACCCAGGAGCCTTTTCGTACATTGCGGCGGCTTTTTTGGCGTCGGGCGCGACAACTCTTGCGAGTGCGAGCGTGCCGGCGTTCAATTCGATTATCAGATCTTTGAGGTGCTGCGTGTAGGTCGACGTGTCAGTATTTTGCGCAATTTTCGCCTTGACTGCATCTCGATCGGCTTGCGTGATTTCTTGATCGTATTCTTTGAGCAATTGGTCGGTCGCGGCGCCCTGCACGAGTGCCGAGAGAATGCTGCGAACCGTTTCGCCGTCTACTTCGCCATCAACAACCGGGGTTTGGCCTGCGTCAGCCAATTCGGTGACGGTTTGTTCAAGTTCGGCGCGAGAAATTTTGCGACCGTTGATTTCGGCTGCTGTGTTTGACGTCGAACCGCAACCTGCGGCGAGAAGTGTCAGTGTTGCCAGAATCGCGGCGTTGCCGAACAAAAATTTAGTGGTTTTCATCGCACTCACACTAGTGCGGCGGTTTCGACAAGTTCTCGCATAAAGCCGACCAAATATGTTGCGGCATCTTGCCCACGCGGTATTGCAATGTTCAGTTCGCCGGTTTGCTCTCGATATGTCGCCGTCGGAGACAATCGCACTAGGCGCATCGACTCGCTGGCCTTCAGGTTTATAGGTGCCAGTCGCGCACGATTGCCGGCGACAACGATTTCGCGCAACCCAAGTCGATGACATTCGGCGCGCAATTCACCAACGACCAGCAACGCCTGGGCTTGTTCGGGCAGTTCGCCATATCGGTCTTGCCACTCGTTGCGAATGTCGTCGACATCGGCCTGTGACTTGACTGCGACGAGTCGGCGATAGGCGTCGAGACGCAATTCTTCTTTTGAAACGTAATCGTTCGGCAAAAACGCGGTGATCGGCACGTCAATTTTTAGTTCGACAACAATTTGTGGTGCTTCGCCCTTCATTTCGGCGACCGCCTCGGTGACTAGTTGGCAATACAAGTCGTAACCAACCGCTGCGATGTGGCCGCTTTGTGCTTCGCCGAGCAAGTTGCCTGCGCCGCGAATCTCGAGATCACGCATCGCAATTTTGAATCCACTGCCGAGTTCTGTGGCTTCACCGATCGTGCGCAATCTTTCGTAGGCGTCTTCAGAAAGTGCACGATCTCGTGGATGAAACAAATATGCATATGCTCGTTGCCCGCTGCGACCGACGCGTCCGCGAAGTTGGTGCAACTGACCGAGGCCGAGCAAGTCGGCGCGTTCTACGACGAGAGTGTTCACGGTCGGCATGTCGATGCCACTTTCGATGATCGTGGTGCACACCAACACATCGAATTTGCCCTCCCAGAAATCTTGCACTGTTCGTTCGAGTACTGCTTCGTCCATTTGTCCGTGCGCCACGACAATTCGCGCCTCGGGCACGAGTTCGCGCAGGGTTCGTGCACGATCTTCGATCGTCTTGACACGATTGTGCACCCAGAACACTTGACCATCGCGCAAAAGTTCGCGGCGAATCGCCTCGGTTGCGACTCTGTCGTCTTCTTCGCCGACAAATGTGAGAATCGGTTGACGGTCGGCTGGTGGTGTGTGAAGCAACGACAAGTCACGAATGCCAACGAGGCTCATCTCGAGCGTGCGTGGTATCGGCGTCGCTGTCAACGTCAATACGTCGACATTCGTCTTCAACTGTTTCATTTGTTCTTTGTGCTGAACTCCGAATCGTTGTTCTTCATCAACGACCAACAAACCCAAATCTTTGAACTTGACGCCTTCTTGCAAGAGTCTGTGTGTGCCGATCACGCAATCGATTTCGCCGGTAGCGAGTTGCTGGATTACTTTTTTGGCGCGCGCAGCCGTCAAAAAACGCGACAAGACTTCGACGCGAATCGGATAACCGGCAAATCGTGCGGCAAAAGTTGCGCCGTGTTGCGATGCAAGCAGTGTCGTCGGCACCAGCACGGCAACTTGTTTGCCGTCTTGAATGCACTTGAACGCCGCGCGAACCGCGACCTCTGTCTTGCCGAAACCCACATCGCCGCAGACAAGACGATCCATTGGTACTTCGCGCTCCATGTCGGCTTTCGTATCTGTGATCGCGATGCGTTGGTCGGGGGTTTCGACAAATGGAAACGCCGCTTCCATTTCGTCTTGCCACGCCGTGTCTGGTGCGAAAGCATGACCAATCGCCGAAACTCGACGTTGGTATAGCACGACTAGTTCTTGGGCGATCTGGCGAACCGCGCTTCGCACACGTGACTTGGCACGGGCAAAATCTGAGCCACCCATGCGGTTGAGTGTTGGCGAGTCTCCGCCGATGTATTGCCGAATCGCGTCGATGTGATCTGTCGGCACGTAGAGATTGCCGTTGTTGTATTGCAAGTGCAAATAGTCGCGCTCGACGCCACCCATCGACTGTTTGGCCATGCCGAGGTATTTGCCGACGCCGTGAACTTGATGCACGACGAAATCTCCCGGTTTCAAATCTTCAAAGATGCTCGACGAGCCTCGCTTCGGCGGTTTGACGATTCTGTGAGTGCGACGGCGACCCGTCAGGTCGCTCTCTGTGATAATCGCCAACTCGTGATCATTGAGAATGCAGCCGTTATGTAATGGTGCGACGATTATCGAAACACCGGGGCTAGCGACCGAACTCGAATCTTGTTGCGGCGATCGAACAGTGACGCCCTCGAGGGTCAAGACCTCGTTGAAGCGTTGCGCAGAACTTGGTGTATCCGCGCAAATGACGACGCGAAACTTTTTCGTTACCAGTCGCAGAATTCGGGTCGCCAATGCTTCGGTGTCGCCGGTTGCCTGACCCCATGTCGACGAGACGATGGTTGACGATGTCGGCGAGTCGGCGATCGGGTTGAGAGAAATAATCGACTCAGCCGAGGTGTTTTCTAAGAATGTGTCGATCTCTGAATGCAAACGCGGATATTTCTGATCGGGGTCGCGCGACCAAGTCGAAGCAAGCGCGCGCGCGAGGTCGTCTTCTTCGGCGATCAGATCGCGCGCACGGTCGCGCATGCGTCGCGGTTCGATTAGCACGATGTGCATCGGCGCATTGCGACTGCAAATATCGGTGAGCACTTCGTCGTCTGTGGCGACCCAAGGCAGCCAAGATTCGATGCCGTCGAACGTGATCGATTGGGCGATGCGATCCCAGTTTTCTTGACCCCAAGGTTCTTTGGCGATCAAGTCTCGAGATCTTTTCGCGACAGCCTCGTTGATGATTATTTCGCGCGCCGGAAAGATGCGCACAGACGACAAGTCGTCGGTGCTGCGTTGATCGTTGACGTTGAAAGTTGTTAATCGGTCGACTTCGTCACCCCATAGATCGATGCGAATCGGGGCGTCATTAGTCGACGGAAACACATCGATGATCGAACCGCGACGCGCAAATTCACCGCGGTGCTCGACGATTTCTTCGCGTCGGTATCCGTATTTGCTGAGAGTTGCCACGAGCTCTTCGGTGTCGAGCCGTGTCTTTGGCGCAACTTCGAGCGGATCAACAACCGTGTTGCTCAAATGTTGCAACAAGGCACGCACACCCGTGACGATGATTTTCGGTCGGTCGTGCTTGATGCGCCACAAAACTTCGAGGCGCTTGCCCATGGTTTCACAGTTCGGGCTGACTCGCTCGAAGGGCAGAGTCTCCCAGGCTGGAAACAACGCAACATCGCGCTCGGGCAAGAATGCGAGAAGATCATCGCGCAACTGATTGGCCATCATGCCCGTCGGTGTGGCGACGACGACGATCTCATTTTCGGTGCGTTGCACGAGACCAGCGAGCAACAGCGACCACGCGTGGTCGGCGCAGATTATTGATGCGCTTTGCTCACCGAGTGCGGCGCTGAGAGCCGGCTCAAAACTCAGGGTTGGCGCAAGTTCGCCGAGGACGCCGAAGGTTGTCATTGTGTTTGTCGCCTAGCGGGCGTTGATAGTTCGCATCGCGGCATCGAGGCCTTCGGCGACGATCAGTTGCACCGCATCGGCGGCGACTTGCACTGAGAGGTCGAGCAACTCTCGCTCGCGCGCCGGAATTTTTGACAGAACATGATCGCCACCTTGTTCTTTTGACGGAGGTTTGCCGACACCGATGCGCACACGCAAAAAATCTTGCGTCTTGAGATGTTGGGTGATCGACTGCAAGCCGTTGTGGCCGGCGAGTCCGCCACCTGATTTTATTTTGACGACGCCTGGTTCTAAATCGAGTTCATCATGAACCACAATTATTTTTAGCGGATCAACGATCGCATAACGGCGGGCGAGTGGGCCAACTGCGTTACCTGACTCGTTCATAAATGTCGTCGGCATCGCCAACAAAATATGTTTGCTTTGCGAATTTGATGTCGTGTTTACTTCGGCGAACAACGCCCGATCGCGACCCGCTTTCAACGTCGCATTCAGGCGTGTGGCGAGAAGTTCGATCGCTTCGAAGCCGACATTGTGTCGCGTGCGCGAATATTTAGAGCCGGGGTTGCCTAATCCGACGATTAGAAAATCAAACTCGGCGCCGCGTCGCTCAGGTCGCTTCGCGCGACCGAACAGCGCCATCTAGTTTTACGCCGTTGGCTTGGCCGCCGGTTTGGCGTCGCCCGCAGGAGCAGCACCAGCCGCAGGTGTTGCACCATCGGCAGGGGTGGCACCGGCTTCGCCTTCAACTGCCGCAGCAACAACAGGTGCGACTTCTTCGATCTTGGTTGTGAGCACGGTGACGACAACAAGGTCTGGGTCGCCGACTGCTGTGCAACCATTTGGCAACACGATTTCTGAAAGATGAATTACGTCTTCCATGCCCATGTTGGTGACATCGATCAAAATTTCGTTTGGAATGTTTGCCGCAGTTGCGCGAATCTGAATTGTGTTGACGGTTGCGTCGACCAAACCACCATCGGCCAAAACTGCTTTTGCGGTGCCCTTGAGGTGAACCGGAATATCCATTGTGATCAGTTCGGTCAGCGAGATCTGCATGAAGTCGACATGGCGAACAACTCGCTTTACTGGGTCGCGCTGCAGTTCTTTGACGATGGCCGGATATTTCGTGTCGCCAACTTCGAGTTCGAGAATCGTGTTGGCGCCTGCAGGGCCAGCAAGAGCAAGACGCAAGTCGCGACGATCAACCGTGACTTTCACTGGTGCCATGCCGTGACCGTAAACAACGCCAGGAATTTGGTCGGCCAAAACGAGACGACGCGATTCTGCACTGCCGATTGTGCGACCAATTTTTGTTTTGAGTGTTGTTGGCATGATTGCTCCGGAAATAGTTAAAGTCGTCGTTCAAACGACGGCTTTTTATTCTAAGGGTCAAAGCCGATAGTTGCCACAAAAACAACGGCGATATCGCCGAATTCTGTGCAGATTTGCGTCGTTTATGACTGGTTTTCGCCGCCGAAAAGGTCGCTCACGCTGGTGTCTTCAAACACGGCCGACAAGGCGTCGGCCAAAATTTTTGCCACCGACAGAATTTCAAATTTGGCGATGCGTTTTTCTGGCGCGAGCGGCAAAGTGTTGGTCAGCACCACTCGCGAAATTCGTGACTTGTTGAGGCGTTCAACTGCGGGACCAGAGAGCACACCGTGCGTCGCCATCGCCCAAACTTCTTTGGCGCCTCGCGCATAAAGCAATTCGGCGGCACTGCAAATTGTGCCACCAGTGTCGATCATGTCGTCGGCGAGAATGCACAAACGACCTTCGACATCACCGATAACTTCTTTTGCTTCGGCGATGTTCGTCGTGTTCTTTGGTCGACGCTTGTTGATGAATGCAACATCGGCGCTCATGTCGGTGAGATGTTGGGCGAAACGTTCGGCAACTTTTACTCGACCTGCGTCCGGCGAAACAATCACGAGACCTTCACGAGCATTGTCGCGGACATATTGTTCGAGCACCGGAATCGCCGTCAAGTGGTCGACCGGGCCCTCGAAGAAACCTTGAATTTGTCCGCTGTGCAAATCGATCGACACCATTCGTTTCGACCCTGCTGCTTTGAACATGTCTGCAATCAAGCGGGCGGTAATGGGTTCGCGTCCTTCTGCTTTGCGGTCTTGGCGTGCGTATCCATAGAACGGGCACACTGCGGTAACTCGCTTTGCCGATGCGCGATACGCGGCATCGATCATGATGAGTTGTTCCA
>DOHD01000131.1 GCA_003535455.1 Acidimicrobium sp. | reverse complement strand
GGACGATCAATCGCCTTGAGCACTCTTGTAGCGAGCAAAATGCCCCAAAGAACCGAACCGGTGAGCAAAGCCCACGCCACAATGCCCGATGCCCGAGACAAAAACCACCAAAACTGAGGATGATTAAACATCGAACCTCGACCACGACGATGAACGAATCGTCTTTTGATCAGCCCCAACAGCAAGTGCAGCGAGATCATTCTCGTCGACCATTGCAAACCCGTTTCTAGGTTCGCCCACCAACAACGCCGTTGCAAAAATTTCGGCCCAAACACATTCGCGCGCCACAACAGTCGCCTGCACAAAACTATTTTCAAACGTTTCTCGCGGCGCCCCGGTATCTGGCGCGAGCACATGATGTTTCATTACGCCGTCTTGCATCCATGTTTTTGCGCGAACACTAGAAGTTGCCACTGCCCCGTCTTGCAAACGCAACGAGCCAACTATCGATTCATCGAACGGCGAGGCAACGTCAAGTCGCCACGAATCTAAGTCATTGCCGCGACCAATACAACGGATATCTCCACCGACATTCACGCAAACACCCGCAACATTTTTTTGCATCAGTTCGGTGGCGACGATGTCTGCCGCAAGACCCTTGCCGATAGCACCAGGATCAAGAGTTAAGTTTTTTAGCAAAGAAATCGTGCAACTCGACTCGTTAATAACGACCATGTCAAGTGGTTGATTGAACTTTGCGCCACCAGGCAACAAAGTTATGTGCAAAGGTTCGACAAGCGAGCGACCATAACCATTTGCAACCAGTGCTGGCAGCAGAGTCGGGTCGAACAATCCGTTCGTGGCCTGCCGACCGACCTTCATATATTTAACGAGTCGAATCGTTTCGGCGTGCACTGAAACTGGCGCGCCTTCAGAAAGATTTAACTGTGAAATTTCGCTGGTTGTCAAAAAACGACTCCATAAATTTTCAAGTTCAATTAGTCGGAATTGCGCAAAATCTAAATCAGCATCGATTCCATCGACGACCGAAATGTGGGCAGTGTTACCCATGACCGCAAACGAGCGCTCAATAATTTGCGATGTGGCGAACCGAGTTGTCATTGAAGAACTTTCAGACGAACTTTGTAACTACTATTTTGAGCCACTAGAAGTTGTCGCCGCTTTTGGCGTCGCGGGCACTTGAATCTGAATTCTTTGGCGTTGCTGTTGCACTTGCAGGGGCATCGCCACAACCGCACTTTTCGGTGAACTGACCGCGAGCCCCAGTGTCGTCGAATCGACTGGCACAGCGGCTGCCACNNATTGAAAACCCGGTTGTCAAAATTCGTGCAGATCGTGCCGGATGCTTGTCGCGTTTGCGGTTTGCACCAGACAGATGGGCGAGATTTCGTTCAGTCGTCATCGTCGTGCCCTTCGTTTTGTTCGTGATTATCGCGATCTTCATGCTTTTTATTGCCTTCGTGTTCACCTTTATCGTCATCATCGCTACGAACTTTTGATTTTTGCGCGATATTGCTCGACTGCACATCGGTAACCACACGACCGTCGATTAGTCGAGCACGAAACTCGATATCACTGGTCGCCGAAAGAAACTCGACCCGAATCTGATCTGTGGCGATTTGCCAAGTTGAGTATGTGAAGCCAACAACTGGCTGAACTTTGGCGACGGCCAATGTGGTCGACGAGAGCTTTAGCGAAACGACACCTACCCCAGCAAGTTCATATTCGTTTTGGGTGTCTGCTCCTGGTGTACTGATAGTTGTTGGTGTGCCGGGCACNNGTGGCTGAGGCATTCGACGCCGCTGGGTTTGCAGAAAGACTTAAAACCTGCACTTCTGGCACCGATTCGCTTGACGGAGAGCCGCCATTCAATGCCTGTGTATTCACCGCGAAAGCGGCACCACCGGCGACCAAAACTGCGGCAATTGAAACTGTTGTGGCGATTGATGTTTTCATGCACCCAAACCTAGGGATCGTCGAGTAAAAGACCGGTCAAGCTATGTCAAAGATTTATCCAATTTTTTGTGGAATAACCGTTTGGCGACCAGAACTCTGCACGAAACGACTCTTTCTATACGACAATGTAAGTGTGCGAGTTCTAGTTGTTGAAGATGATAAGGCGATCGCCACTTCATTGATTCTCGGTTTGCAATCTGCCGGCATGACCGTGACTCATGTGGCCACTGGCGCACAAGCAATTGCGGCGACCGATTTTGATGTAATGCTGCTTGATATCGGTTTGCCTGATCTCGATGGCTTCGAAGTTTGTCGACAAGTGCGCCTCACGTCACGAGTGCCCATAATTATGTTGACGGCGCGGGCAGATGAAATTGACAGGGTGTTCGGTCTTGAGACTGGCGCCGATGATTATGTCGCCAAGCCATTTGGTTTGCGTGAACTTGTGGCTCGAATTCGAGCAGTGACGCGAAGAATCACACCTCAAGACTCGGCTATTTCGACAACGACTGTGATCGGCGATCTGACAGTTGATTCAGCCACAAGAAGGGTCACTGTCGCTGGCGCAGAAATCGAACTAACCACAAAAGAATTTGATCTGCTCGAATATTTGACAAATGAACCCGGGGTCGTGCATCGACGCAATGAGATTCTCGAAACAGTTTGGGACACAGAATGGTATGGACCAACGAAAACTCTTGACGCCCATGTTGCAGCATTGCGAAAAAAACTGGGTCACCCAGATTGGATAACAGCGGTGCGTGGCGTCGGTTTCAGATTCGAGATCAATTCATGAAGCTTCGATTTCTAGGCGTAGTCGTCGGAGTTATCGCACTCGTACTCGTTGCCCACGATGTGCCGTTGGCGTCATATATTTCGCGAACAGAGCGCGATCGTCTGATCACCACTCTCGAGCGCGACGCCTATGTTCTGAGCGGCAAAGTCAATTCGTTCATCGCAAAAAACGACGTCTTGGCGCGCGCTGAGGCGTCGACTGTTCTTGATGAATTCGCGACGACAAACGATGCAACCGCAGTCATCACTAACCGCAACGGATATCTTCTTGCGTCAACATCACCGACAGATATCGCCGGAGAAGATTATGCGACCCGACCCGAGGTTGCCACTGCTTTACTTGGCTCTTTTGCCTCGGGCGTCCGTGCGTCGAACACAATCGGTGAAAGTTTGATCTACGTTGCGGTGCCGATATTTTCGGGAGAACAAGTGCTTGGCGTCGTGCGACTCACCTACCCGAAAAGCACCATTGACGCGCGAGTCGCCGAACGCGTACGATCACTCGCTCTTGCAGCCGCCGTTTCTCTGGCGATCGCAGTGTTTGCCGCGTTTATGTTGGCTTCGCTTATTTCGCGCCCGATCACAGTTTTAAGAAAAGCCACCGACAAAATCGCTGCCGGCGACTTGTCAACTGAAGTTTCTGAGCAAGGACCAATCGAAACAAAACAATTGGCCCGTTCGTTTAATTCGATGGCAACTCGAGTGCGCAACATGCTTGAGCGACAGCGTTCTTTTTCGGGCGATGCAGCCCATCAAATGCGAACCCCGCTAACCGCGTTGCGCCTTCGACTTGAGCAAGCGAGCAACACCATCGTTGACTCTCCCGATCTCGCACGCGACCACATTGATGCGGCGCTAAATGAGACTGACAGACTTTCGAATCTCACCGAGCAGTTATTGAGATTGGCTCGCACCGAGGGCGCAGTGCTGAAAATTGAAGATGTCGATCTTAGAAAGGTATGCCAAGAAATATGTGACGAGTGGTCGTTTCTTGCCGAAGAAAACGCGATTGAGTTATCGAATTGTGTACGCGAGCAAATATCGTGTCGCACCAGCCCCCTCGCCCTGCGCGAAATTCTCGGAAATTACATAGATAATGCAATCGAGCATTCGCCGCGCGACACAAAGATCGAGATTCATGTTGCGCAAGATGCTGAATTCTTGACAATCACGGTTCGAGACCAAGGACCTGGTCTTTCGGCCGAGCAACGCGCACACGCATTTGATCGCTTCTGGCGTGGATCGCCGTCAGTTGACTCAAATGGTTCGAGAGAAAATCAAGGTAGCGGCTTGGGTCTAGCAGTCGCGGCACAACTCGCAACAGCGAGCAATATGACGCTTGAACTTGAGGCATCACCATTCGCGCCAGGCCTTGACGCAAAGGTGAAGATAAAACTTAGCTAGTTGTGTGAGATTTCTGCCAGGCGCGGGCAAGTTCGGCATAGTGACCATTGCGGGCGAGCAGTTCGCTATGACTGCCATATTCGGCAACCTTCGCATCAACAATCACAGCAATATGGTCTGCGCGCTGCACCGTCGACAAACGGTGCGCAACGACAATGACGGTGCGACCAGTCATCAAACGCTCGAGCGCATGCTCGACTTCGGCTTCAGTGCCTGGGTCAAGGTTTGAAGTTGCTTCGTCGAGCACGAGCACTGCCGGGTCGACAAGTGCGGCACGAGCGAGCGCAACCAACTGACGCTCGCCTGCCGAAAGCCGACTGCCGCGTTCGCGAACTTCAGTATCTAAACCATCACTAAATTGCGCGAAGTGCTCGGTTGCACCAATTGCCGCTATCGCCGCTTCAATTTCGGCGTCGGTTGCGTCGGCGCGGGCGATGCGCAGGTTGTCGCGAATTGATCCGTTGAACAAAAAACCTTCTTGCGGCACGACGGCGATGCGCTCGCGAAGAGATGTCATCGTTGCCATCATTAAATTGACGCCACCGTATTCAACGATGCCACTTTGTGGGTCGTAAAGCCGAGCCATAAGTTTTGCCAACGTCGACTTGCCAGCCCCAGTTGGGCCGACAAGCGCAAGTTTTTCGCCGACGCCGACTTTGATCGAAACGCCTTCTAAAGCCGGCGAATCTGCGCCTGCATATGTAAACGAAATATCGGTGACTTTGAGTTCGCCAGTCTTCGGCAAATCGACTGCCGAATGATGTTCGTCGACTTCGGGCTTCGAATCGAGGATCGCAAAAAGTTTGTTCAACGCGGCACCCGCAGATTGAACAGTGTTATAGAGCTGCGAGAGTTGTTGCACCGGGTCGAACAAACTCGACAACAACAGCACGAATGCAACAACGGTGCCAAGTGTGACGGTGCCACGGTGTGCGAACCAGCCACCAATGCCGATCAT
>DOHD01000141.1:11263-13238 GCA_003535455.1 Acidimicrobium sp. | reverse complement strand
CTGGCTATAGGCGGAGCCTGTTTATCCATTGGTCAGATCTCGATGGCGATGGCTGCGACACTCGCGAAGAAGTTCTCAAACGCGACAGTATCTCAAAACCACAGGTCGACCCGTATCGCTGTTATGTAGTTGCCGGCGATTGGTTTTCAAAATATGACGGCAAAACGTTGAGCGACAGAAGTGACGTCGACATAGATCATGTTGTCGCGTTAAAAGAAGCGTGGGATTCTGGCGCGTGGTCGTGGAGTGAATCGCAACGCAAGGCGTATGCCAACGACTTGACCGATAGTCGGTCGTTGATTGCAGTCAGCGATCGCGTGAATATGTCGAAAGGCGACAAAGATCCGTCAAATTGGATGCCGCCTTTGAAGAGTTATTGGTGCACTTATCTCGGTGATTGGATTTCGGTGAAAGCCCGTTGGGGTTTGTCGATGGATCAAAGCGAGTTTGGGCGAATAAAAAATTTATTGTCAAGCGATTGTTCGTCGTTGACAATTAGCGGATGGAGCGCAGCCCCAGTGGCGGTGAGTGCGCCCGCGACAACTATCACGACTGCGGTGGCACCTGTGGTCACGACGCCTGTGGTTACGAGCCCCGTGGTTACGACGCCGGCGTCTGCGACGACCGTGAAAAGCCCGACGAGTTCGACAGTTGCACCATCGTCTGGGTCGGGCTCGTCAGCGACAACGCCGACAACAAATGCGACGGCAACAACAGTCGCACAAAATGGCGCAAAAGATATTTATCCAGGTTCGTATTGCGCCCCCGTAGATGGGTTGGGCACATATAAAGGAACGCCTTACATCTGTTCGAAGACAAATGCCGAAGGTTCGCCATACGCAGGTGGGCGAGCCCGATGGCGCAANNCATGGCAAGCGCCCGAACATGGGTCGCGGTTAAATAACTTTCAATTCGGACGTCAAACTAATCTTCTTCGAAGCCTCGCTCTAAAAACTGTTGGCCTGTTTCGCAGGTCGAATTTAACGGACACCACCGACAGTGTGCACCAGGGCTGAGTTTGGGTTCGCGGTCTTCGCGGGTTAATTCGTAAATTGCATTTGCGCCGTCGACGACACGGCGCACGGCGGCTTGCAAAACACCCTCGCTGACTTCTTCGACGTCGGCGCGTGCCGACTCGAGTGAATAAGTTGCCAATCTTCGTGGTGGTTGACCAGAACGCAATGACTCGACGAGAGCATAGAACCGTAGGTCTTCGCGATAATTCGAATAGATTCGACCGCTTTTGAGGTCGATGATCACTTTGCTGCCCGGACCACCAAGCGTGAGGTCGACACGTGTCGACAAAAAAATTAAACCACCAAAAAGTTCGACCCGCGCTGCGCTCTCTGTGACCGGTCGCCAAGCCGCTTTGAGTGGCGGAAAACTTTCTTCGAATTTCGTATAAAGATCGACGGCATAACTGCGAAGTTGAGCACGTTCGCCAGGTGAGAGTTGTGCGATGAACTCGCTCGGGCCGCGACCCTCTTCGTCTTCGAGACGAGCGAGAGCCTCGTCGACAAGCAGGGCTGGTTCGATCGGCCCACGCCAGTTGATCGAAAGTTCAACGGCTTTGTGCATGACCATGCCACGCACATTCTGAATTGTCCATTCGAAAGTGTCGAGCGACGCCAAATAGTTTGCTTCGCAACCATGCACGGCCGTCAAACTGCTCTTGCTTATAAAAAGCGGACGATCAGGAGAAAGTTTTTTGGCCAGCGGCGCGAGCCCGGTTTCGACTTGTTCGCGAATCGAGTCGACAACTTCGAGGGGCAACGGCACCCAGCCCGGTGGCTTGCCGAGAACGTCGACAACACTTTTTTGCATCGGGTTGAGTTCGTTGGTTGTCATGGTGGGTTTAATCACATTACATAATGGGTGTTTTTAGATAACCGTGCGATACCCATCTGTAATACTTCGCGCATGACAAGCACAAGTGTTAGCGCAAATGCGACAACTCGTGATGTCGCGCTCGCGA
>DOHD01000141.1:6266-11209 GCA_003535455.1 Acidimicrobium sp. | reverse complement strand
GGCTTGAAGCCGCCAGGCTTTCGCAGCCCGCCACGGGTGATCGGTGTCGATCGAAGTTTGCGTCGAATCAATGACGGCGTCGTTGTTTCGGTGTTGCTGCGAGGTCGGCCGTTTGTTGCGGTGCTTGGCGACATGATCGAAGGTGTAGTTGTAGCCAATCGTTTGGTTGCCCGCGAGGCAGAAGTCGTTAGAACTTTGCTGTGGGCAAGTGTTGAATCGCTGTTAGTTAGCGATGAGGCTCAAACGCGCGTAGCCTGACAGAGTTGCCCAGGTGGCGGAATGGTAGACGCGGGGGGCTTAAACCCCCCTGGTGCGAAAGCGCTGTATCGGTTCGAGTCCGATCCCGGGCACATTAATTTTTTGCTCTAGTCGTGTGCACGAAAGCACAGTTAAGTCGGCGAGATTCTTGGGTCGTGGCGTGGCACGATGGAGAAATGGCTATTAGTTCAGCTAGTTCGGCACCGATGACCGGTGCGCCTTCGGCAACCGAACTTCGCGAATTGATGCAGGCTCGCGTGCCACGAATGGTTGAGCAACTTGGTGAGTTCGTAAATCTTGAATCGCCGTCGCTCGATGTTTCGCACTTACAACGGTCTGCGAAATACTTAGCCGAACTTTTTGCGGAAGTTACTGGTAAGCCGGCAGAGATTATCCCTGGGGCAAACGGTCCGCATGTTCATTGGAAGGGCAGCGACGACACCAATGTTCTGATCGTCGGCCATCACGACACGGTGTTTCCGCTTGGCACAACTGCGACGCGACCATTTTCGATTGACGGCGATGTTGCTCGTGGCCCCGGAATATTCGACATGAAAGCCGGCATCGTGCAGGCGATTCATGGGTTGAGCGCGATTCGCGACTCGTATCATGTCGAAGTTTTGATCACCGCCGACGAAGAAGTTGGTTCGTATTCGTCACGCGATTTGATTGAAGAGCGTGCGCGAGCGACGGGTGCTGTGCTCGTGCTCGAACCAAGCGCCGATGGTGGTGCGTTGAAGATTGCACGCAAAGGCGTCGGCACATTTACCGTGCACATCTCAGGCCGTGCATCGCACGCGGGTCTTGAACCCGAAAAAGGCATCAACGCGCTTGTTGAACTTGCGACCCAAGTGCAGCGAATTGTCGCCATGGCGCGACCCGAACTCGGCACGACCGTGACACCAACCGTGGCCACTGCGGGCAACGCCGAAAATGTTGTGCCCGATGCGGCGATGATCAAAGTTGACGTGCGGGTTGTATTGCCCGAAGAAAAAGAGCGCATCGAGCGAGAGATGTCGCAGTTGAAGCCGGTTGTTGATGGCGCGGTGATAAAAGTTTCTGGCAGCGTCAATCGTCCCCCGATGCACGAGTCGGCGGGACGAAAACTTTTTGGTGTTGCCGAAACTGTGGCCAAAGAATTAGGGATTAAAAACCTGCAGGGTGTTGCAGTCGGCGGAGGCTCAGACGGCAACTTCACCGCGGCGATCGGTGTGCCGACTCTTGACGGCATGGGCGCTGTCGGCGGCGGTGCTCACGGTGTGACCGAACATGTTTTGATTTCGACGATGGGTGAGCGCGCCGCGCTTGTTGCAGGCGTCGCCCGCGCCCTAGTCAACCGAGGCGAATAAGGCAGTTGCAGAATATGAAAATCAAACGAGTTTTTTTTGGATTTGCAATTTTTTCTTCGCTGCTTATCGCGGTGCCAGTTTTTGCAGAGAAATTACCTGACTCTGGAACACGCTGTGCGACTTTGGGAAAGCAATACATAATCGCAGGCAAAAAATATACATGTGTCAAATCTGGTGGCAATTTTGTTCTGAGTAACGGGGTCGTGATTGCGCCTCAAACTACTGTGGCGGCAAAATCGCCTGCGACATCGTCGGCGCCGGGCAAGACATCACCAGCGGTGACGACATCCCCGACGACAGCAGTGCCGGTGACAACGGTTATGAAGCCTGCACCGTCAACTTCAATGGCGCCGGTGACTACAACATCTTCGTCTTCATCGGTTTTGCAAACGACAACTTCAACTGTAAACAGCAATCAAAAATTAACGGTAGGTGCTGTTGACCCTGTCACTGGTGGAATTGTGATCGCAGATGCAGGTCAAGGAAAGACACTTTCTGTCGGCAAGACGAGTGGGCGATACGTGGTTGTGGTGCCTTCTAGTTGCGGATATCAAGCAACTTGGAGCCCAACAGTCAAGAGCGGATTTTCGTGCGGAGGAAAAAGCGATTGGGACGTGCCAACTCTGAAGATGTATTTCAATTATATTTTTCCGGTTGTTGATCCGCCTGGTGGAGATTTTTGGACCAAAGAAGTCGGTACAGAGACGGATGTTGCAGGCGTTTATTCGGGTCTTATGATTCGAAATATAAATGGTTGGGGTGAAAAACGATGCTCGAATTGGTTCTCGTGCTCGGGCGGGGCAGACAAGAGCAACTCGCTAACGGTTCTTCCCGTGCGGGCCTACACACCATAATTTTTTTGTCGAAGCCTTACTGGCCTAGTTCTATTCGAGTTCGGTGAGGGTGCCAGAGGCGAGGGTGTTTGCGTCGAGGGTGCCGGCTTGGCGGTAGATCTCGAGTTTTTCGCGCGTGTCTTGAATGTCGAGATTACGCATCGTCAACTGACCGATGCGATCGAGCGGGCCGAACGGNNCTCAGTGACTAGCGGTGGTTTAGGGATTCGTAATTCTTCAATTTGCCATAATGCAAAATCCATATATCCATGCATGCATAGAGAAGCAAACCACTTTTCTACATCTCGCTCAATAATTGCTCNNCCAGTTGTGTCGAGAATGCTGTAGTCGTCACCACGACGCAACTGCACCGTGACTTCGCCGGTCACGAGCGAACCGACCCATCGGGTCAATGATTCGCGCAACATCAACGATTGCGGATCAAACCATCGACCTTCGTAAAGCAGGCGCCCCAATCGACGACCCATCGTGCGATAATTTTCGATCGTGTTCTCGTTGTGAATCGCCGTGACGAGACGCTCGTAAGCAATATGTAACAACGCCAAACCGGGTGCTTCGTAGATGCCGCGACTTTTGGCTTCAATGATGCGGTTTTCGATCTGATCGCTCATGCCCAAACCGTGGCGACCGCCAATTTCGTTTGCCGCGAGCACGAGATCTATCTGCGAAGCGAACTCTTTGCCATTGATCGCAACAGGCCAACCTTCGACAAATTTGATTACGACATCTTCGGTGGCGATTTTGACAGCACTGTCGTAATGAGCGACGCCCATGATCGGTGCGACGATGTGCATGCTCGTCGACAACTCTTCGAGCGACTTGGCTTCGTGCGTCGCACCCCAAATGTTGGCGTCGGTGCTGTATGCCTTTTGTGCCGAATCGCGATACGGCAATTTTTTGGCTGTCAAAAATGCACTCATCTCGGCACGGCCACCCATTTCGCGAACGAAGTCGACATCAAGCCAAGGTTTGTAAATTCGCAGATTTGGATTGGCGAGAAGTCCGTAGCGATAGAAGCGTTCGATGTCGTTGCCTTTGAATGTGCTGCCGTCACCCCAGATGTCGACGCCGTCGTGTTTCATTTCGCGCACGAGCAAAGTGCCCGTCACGGCGCGACCGAGCGGTGTCGTATTGAAATAAGTTTTGCCAGCAGTCGTGATATGAAACGCGCCGCACTGCAATGCAGTGAGACCCTCTTGCACGAGCAGTTCGCGACAGTCGACGAGTTTTGCCTCGACGGCACCATAAGTTTTTGCACGTTGCGGAATCGATTCGAGATCTGTTTCGTCTGGCTGACCAATGTCTGCCGTGTATGCGTAGGGCATCGCACCGCGCTCGCGCATCCACGCAACTGCGGCAGAGGTGTCGAGCCCGCCAGAAAATGCGATGCCAACGCGCTCGCCAACAGGCAGAGATGTCAAAACTTTTGCGCCAGAGTTTTTCGCACCCGTTACTTTGGCGTCAGAATCTTTTTTTGCCACGACTCAACGGTACAGACCCGAGAGAGTTGAAACCGAGAGGGTTTTAAAACCCTGATGCAACCGCTCGTCGGCGCCCTGCGATTGCGGCGATCGTTGTCAGCGCCGTGCAACCCGCGAGAATCGCCTCGCCAAGTGCGATGCCTGGCGATCGAGAAATATCGACGACGCTAACGATTGCCAGCAAAGCCGTGGCCAGTAGACCCGCGAGTGCCACGAACCGCGATGCTCGCACCGCGGCGAAGATCACTGCAGCCGGTGCCAAAAACGGCACTATTGCAAGGATCGAAAACGGGCCGTTTGTCTGACTCGCGAGCCACCATGTTGGCTTGCCCACGGCGAGTGCCGAAGTTGTTAGAGCAACCAACGAACCCGCGATCAAAAGGTGCGTGACGACGACTGCAATCACCCATGCTTTTGTGAGCGTGCCGGCACGCACTGACTGGCTTTGATCAGGGGGCGGAAGAGACGACATTGCAAGACTGACAATAGCCTGATAGCAGTATGGTTCAGGCGAAATTCGAAAAATTAAGCGTGTTTTTTCCGATGTGGAACGAAGAACAGTATCTTCAACGGGCGCTTAATGCTGCACAAGAGTTGTGTGACGAACTGAAAAAAATGCAAACTATCGCCGACTATGAACTGGTGATCATTGACGACGCTTCGACTGATTCGACCCCGCAACTCGCCGACGCCGCCGCAGCACACGACAGTCGCATAAAAGTCGTTCATCACCCGACGAATCGCAAACTCGGTGGGTCGATCAAGTCGGGGTTCGCCGCAGCGACTGGTGATGTGGTGTTGTACACAGATGCAGACTTGCCATTTGACATGCGCGAGGTTCACAACGCGATCAGACTGATGAGCCAATATGAGGCCGACATCGTCAGCGCGTATCGTTTCGACAGGACCGGCGAAGGCTATGTGCGCGTCGTATATTCGATGTTCTATAACCTGATGGTACGCATTTTGTTTGGGGTGCGATTTCGCGATATCAACTTTGC
>DOHD01000141.1:5476-6235 GCA_003535455.1 Acidimicrobium sp. | reverse complement strand
GCAAAAAAAATGAACATGAGTGTCGTGCAGTTCGGTGTCGACTATTTTCCGCGTACGCGCGGGGTATCAACATTGAGTTCGCCGTCAGTCATCGTCAAAATTTTGCGCGAAGCGTTTAAATTGCGCAAGAAACTGAATGCAATCAGACCGTCTGATGACTCTGATTCAAAAAAATAGAGCCAAGCGGCAAGCGATCACAATTTGTCGATGAATTTTCCCGACGATATTCCTGATGAGTTTGGTGGCATAGAGCCCGACACTTTGCCGCGCCTAGCCTCGGCCCTCGACCGCTGGCGTTTCGCGTTGATCGCTTTTGCTGTTTTGATGNNTGATCGCGTTTGCGATTTTGATGACGGTGGTGGCGATTGGTGTGTTGTCTGGCTCGTCGAAAGATTCGGCGACCGATAACTCAAACCCAGATGTGGTTGTCGAAAGCAGTTCGGTGCCGCTGATCACGGTGCCGCTTGACCGCACACTCGAACTGGGCATGAAGGGCGACGATGTTTTGCGTTTGCAACAGCGACTCAAAGATTTGCGCTTTGACCCGGGCCCGGTCGACGGCGAGTTCGGACAAAATACGGTGCAGGCGATGTGGGCGTTCGAAAAACTTGTGATGAGCGTGCCACGTGAGCGCGCAACTGGTGTCGTGACACCATCGACTTGGGCGATTATGCAGTCGAATCTAAAAATCAAACCTCGGCGTGTTGCCGATTCTCCGAGTCATGTCGAAATTTATTTGCCTGAGCAGGTTTTGATCGT